>JAMOSE010000106.1 GCA_027063215.1 Sulfurimonas sp.
GGGATCAACGATTGTAGTCATCTCTGAAAAAGGGATGTTTGAAGAGATACTTGTACAAGCAGGTCAAAAGGTTAAATTTGGTGAGACCATT
The DNA here is from genome assembly GCA_027063215.1 of Sulfurimonas sp. GTDB lineage: Bacteria > Campylobacterota > Campylobacteria > Campylobacterales > Sulfurimonadaceae > Sulfurimonas. The sequence goes on from JAMOSE010000106.1 coordinate 92, forward strand.
GCTAAATTAAACGTTTAGGAGTCTTTTTCTATGCAATAACTTAACTATAGTTATAGTTCAAAAAAAGAGTTTTTAGACTATTTGGGGCAACATGATGTCGAGCTTTTTAAGGATAATATTTTAGTACAAATGTTTACCTCTTTGCAAAATAAAGAAAATAATATAACCGTTGCACGATCAATGCTTAATATTCTTGATGATGAAAGTATCCTTTATGCAGGGGTTTTTCATGAAGGAGATAAAGTACGCTTTGGTTTGGGCAGTGCCTCACATGTAAACCAATACCATCCAGAAAAAGTGTTCCATAGTAAAAACAGAGATCTTCAAGCTGCTTATATCTACTCTTGTGCGGCACGAAAACAGTTTTTATCATTTGAGCTGGAAAAAGCTTTTTCAGTTGTTTCACAACTTGCACCTACAGCCGGTTTTTTTACCTATGGAGAGTTTTATACCAACGTTAAGCATGCTGTACTGCTTAATATAACGACAACACTCCTTTTCCTTAATGAAAGACAAACAACACACATACCAAAAGCACATAAAATTAAAACTGAGTCGAAGCAGACAACAAGATTAACCGAGATCGCAACACTTCACCTCATAGATTATGTCTCCAAAAATTTACAATACCAGCAAGAAGAGTTAAATGCAACAAAATTTAAACTGAATGCATTTATAGAAGCTATAAACAGTGTAGTTATCATTTCTAGAACAGATATACAGGGAAAGATAACCTATGCAAATGAACAATTTGAGCAGATAAGCGGTTATTCTAAAGAAGAACTTATTGGCAAGTCGCATAATATCATACGCGATCCTGCTGTTGATGCAGCGGTATTTAAAGATTTATGGACAACAATAGACTTCTTGCATAACCTCTTACAAAAAATATATTGCTTATAGCACATCACTTTTTTAAGATAAAACTATCCCAATAGCTACGGCTATTACTCAATTTTTATCTTAAAAAATTAATGCACTCTAATCAACATCTTTAGATTTAAGAGGTTATGCAAGAAGTCTAATAAAAAAAGGAAATGTTTGGCACGGTGAACTCTCAAACCGTGCAAAAGATGGTTCCATCTACTATGTAAAGTCTCATATATTTCCTATTTTTGATCAAAACCATACCATAATAGAATATATGGCAATTCGAGAAGATATAACAGATGTTGTTAAAAGTAAAAAAGCATATGAAGAACAACTTAATTTTACCAATATGCTTCTTGATAGCGAAGAAAATATTGTTATTGTTACAAAAAATAACCAAATCGACAAGATGAACAAAGCCTTTTACAGAGCCTTTGGATATAAAGACATGGAAAGTTTTATAAGCCAACATGAATGTATTTGTGATCTTTTTATTCAAAGAGATGGTTATTTGATCCAAACTACTTGCGCAGGCATATGGACTTTCAAAAGAGGAGCAAAATATCATATATTATGCTGCACCTTTACATGATATAGGAAAAATTGGTATTGATGATACTATTTTACTCAAGCCTGGGAAACTGACAGAAGATGAGTTTATAAAAATACAAGAACATGCTGTTATTGGTGCAGAAATACTCCATGGAAAAGAGAATGCTTTTTTACAAGCAGGAGAAGTAATCGCACT
>JAMOSE010000107.1 GCA_027063215.1 Sulfurimonas sp.
TTAAACATTGCAGCAGGCGCACATGGCGCACATGATTATTAGGAAGAAAAAATGAAAAAGATATTTTTACTAACTGTTTTACTAACATCAGCGATGTTTGCAAAAATCAATGTAGATACTACCTACACAACATTAGGAGCAGTAGCACAAAAAATAGGTGGAGATGCCGTAAAAGTTACCGTACTTGGAAGCCCGAAATATGATCCACACTTTATTGTGCCAAAACCATCACTGCTTGCAAAACTGCGTCGTGCAGATTTACTTATTATGAATGGTGGAGGTTTGGAGCTTGGTTGGTTGCCGCCATTGCTGAGAAATGCAAATAATGCAAAAATTCGCAATGGTGCAAAAGGCTTTTTAGATATGTCTCATTATGTGAAAATGATAGATGTCCCAAGTTCTGTTTCACGTGCTTTTGGTGATATTCACGCACAGGGAAACCCTCACTACTCGACAGATCCGCATGTTGTTCTTGTTATGGCAAAAGCCATAGAGCAAAAACTCGCAGAGATTGATCCAGAAAATGAAGCCCTTTACAGTAAAAACTATGATCTGTTTGTAAAAGAGTGGCAGGCATATTTGAAAAACTATGATGCAAAAATGCAACAGTGCAGAGTAAAAAAAGTGGTACAGTATCATGAACTTTTTAACTACTTTTTAAAACGTTATGAGATTAAAAGTTATGGAACTATTGAGCCACTTCCGGGCATTGCTCCTAGCTCAAAACATACATTGCAACTTATGAAAATTATGAAAGAAAATGATGTGAAAGTGATTTTACAGGATGTTTATCATGAGAGAAAAACTGCAAAATTTATAGCAGGTAAAACAGGTGCTCGTGTTGCCATTATTCCTCATGATATGGGAGCAGATGGCAGTAAAACATTGCAAGAATTTTATAATAAAATAGCAACAAATCTATGTCAATAATAGAACTTTTGTGGCCGGCATTTGTGCTTGCCATTGCTCTTGTTTTTATTCACTCTGTATTTGGGCTTGAGATCATTCGGCGAGGGGTTATTTTTACCGACCTTGCCATTGGGCAGATTGCAGCTATTGGTATGGCTGTGAGTGTTGCTTTTATGGATGGAGCTTATCAGAGTGCTATGACTTTTGCTTTTGCTCTTTTGGCAGCTGTTTTAATAACATGGGCTACAAAAAGAGTAGAGAAGATTGAGGCTTTTATAGGGCTTTTATATGCGCTTGGTATCTCCTCTATTATGCTTATTTTGGCACAGAGTGCAGAGGGAACGGAGCTTTTTTCCAAGCTGAGTGCGGCTGACATCTTATTTACATCCCAAGCAGAGCTTTATAAAAGTCTGGCACTTTATGGAGTTGTTAGTGTTGTTATGTTTGTTATCTATCCTCGACTCTCTGGCATTAAAAAAGAGTTTTTATTTTTTGTGATGTTGGCCTTAACGGTTACTTCATCTGTTCAGTCTGCTGGTGTGTTGGTTGTTTTTGCACTGCTTATTGCTCCCTCTTATGCGGGAATAGTGCAACAGCGTTTTAATGCTTTTGGATTTGCAACTTTTTTTGGTTCTTTGAGTGTTATAGCAGCGCTTGTTGGTTCGTATAATTTGGATCTTCCCACAGGATACAGTATTATTTTCGTAACAGTTATTTTTTCACTTCTTTTTGTGGTATTGCTTAGCGTTCAATCATCTAAGATTTCCAATGAAGAGTAAAATTTTAGT
>JAMOSE010000108.1 GCA_027063215.1 Sulfurimonas sp.
GGTATTGATGCTATTGCACATAAAGCTGCAGGTGCAGAATCAACCATCATGGTTGCTGCTACGGGACTGGATAAACGCTATCCTGCTATTAATAAAAAACTTATCTCTGAAATAGAGAAAAAAGGGCTTGTATTGAGTCAGTTTCAAGCAGGCACACCTTCTAACAAATATAATTTTGTCTTGAGAAATGAAGTGGTAGTTGCTCTTGGTGATGTTTTAATTGTCTCCTATGCCGATAAGAACTCAGGAACAATGCGTAGTGTAGAGTATGCAAAAAAGATGGGTAAAAAGATCTATGTTTTGCCCCATCGCATTGGAGAGAGTATAGCTACAAACGAGTTGCTTCAAAATGGTGAAGCAGAAGCTATCTATGATATAGATGCTTTTGTGGCTTCTTTTGCAAAAGAAAAGGGTAAAGTTTCTGAATGTGAAGATGTGTTTTTGGAGTTTTGTAAGAAGAATCCAAGCTATGATGAAGCTTTAAAAAAGTTTCCTACCAAAGTATTTGAAGCTGAACTCAGTGGCAGCATTAAAATCGTAAATGCAAAAGTTTATCTGTGTTGATAGAAAAGAGACCATTTTACAGATATTTTACCTGTAAAATGCTCTTATGCGCTCTCAATAGTGAAAATTTATAATAGCTCTTAAATTTTTTACTTTTACATCTCTGTTTTGCATAGGAAGCTCTGTCGCTCTTTGGTAAATATATTGCAATCTAACAACAGCTTTACCAATATTTTTCCCCATTCCTACAGCATAAGTTCTATCAAACTCCATGGCATGGTGTTGTACTTTGAACCCTTCATTCATAATTGCAAAAACTCTTTTACCAAAATATGCTGCACCTCCAAAGTGCCATGTTTTGTAGTGAGTGTGTATTTTAATCGCAGAAGTGAAATAATCTTTTTTTGCATTTTTTGTAAACATATTTTGATGTTGCTCATCAATACTGATATAAATGTTTTCAGAAGTCAGCTTTATTTTATATGCCTGAATATGTGTTTTAAAGTCTATATTGAAGTTACTCTGATAGACATTGAAATCTTTATAGTCTGTATAGTACTGATTGAAATTTAGACCAAGTTGTTTTGAGTGAAAATAACTTAGCCCTGCACCATAAGCAACACCACCATCAGTGATAGCGATGTTATCATGTGCTACTGTCAGATAGTTGATATTAAAAGCAAAACTTTTGCTTGGAGCATAGGCATAGCGCAAAAAGAGCTTCTCAACATTGAGGTCTTTTTTGAGTGGCGGCTGTTTAGTGTTTGTTTTTCCATGCTCATATGCAAATCTTATTTCAGATTTTTCAATATGTATATCAGCACCAACACCAAGAACTTTTCCATCAATTTTTTGTTTTGAATTACTAAAGTGTTTGTTTTCAAGGTAGAACTGCACGCTTGAATGAATTGGCTGAAACTCAACGCTATATAGGTTTAATGTTAAAAGTAAAGGTATAAAAATTTTTTTCATGATTAAAACTCGAAACTTTCTTTTTTAAACTCTACAAAATCAGTTGCAATTTTTGTATTTTGAAGATTGAGTTTTTTAACGGCTTTTGGATTAACGAGATACCATCCAAGAACAACATCTACTCTATCTCCTTTTTGAAGTGAAAAGTTGTATTTTACACTTCTTTTTTCATTTGCTTTTATCATAGTGTCACGCAG
>JAMOSE010000109.1 GCA_027063215.1 Sulfurimonas sp.
CTTGTACTTTGATATGATGTAGTTTTTATTGAAAAATGTATAAATCATTCATTTAAGGCGTTCTTTTTTAAAATAAGTACTCTAAATTTAGCCAAAATTTTTGTTCAATCAACGGGTAGGTTTCAGGGGTGTTTCTATATGCCTGTTTGAGTCCTGTATTGAGAATGTTTTCTCCTCTTAAACCAACAGAAAAATCCTTTGTTCCATGATACTTCAGAGCTGCAGTCCAATCATAAGATGCTTTAAGATGTTTTTGTGTCATGGCGTCTGTGTAAGCACTTTTATAAACAAGCTCATTATAGACATCAAATTTTTGATAAGTGTTAAAGAGTCGTGCATTGATACCCCATTTTGGAGATAAGAGTTTGTCTGTGTAGTTGTAAGTATCATAAAAAGTAATATCAAATTTGTTGTTGTGATTAAAATTGTGTAAAAAAGTCATCTCAGGAGTGATATATTTTGCCGTATAACCATTACGGTTAAGAAATTCACCGCTATTTGGGTTGTGAATAACAGGATCTTCTAGGGATCGATATGACACTGCAATGGAGAGGCTATTTTGTTTTGAAAAATGATACTTTGCAGAAGCAAGGTATATATCTGATTCTGGAGAGTGTAGATTTTTTACTGTGGTAGATGCTCGAAACGGATTGTAGTAATCCATAAAAGGAACTATAAAATAGGTGTGTGTATAGAGAAGTTGTGTATCCCATTTGTCATTTTTGTAATTGATCCCTGCTTTATAAGAAAGCTGATTGTCACTCTTTATCTCTTTTCTATAATGGAGCAGGTTTTCTTTTATGGAAGCTACAAATTTTATATTGTCATTAAAGAGATAGATATCCTCTGCATACAAGGAGCTGTAATGTAGTGCATTTTCAATAACAGCATTGTTGAATTTTGTAAATTCAAACTTTTTGTATTTATAAAAAGCACCAATTGTAAGCTTATTGTTTTTGTTTTGAAATACTTTATCAACCGTAACAGAGTAAATGTTATCATCATTATGTGGATCAAAATGAGTTACGGGAGGAGCACCTATTATAAATATACCGTTATCATCTCTACTGTTATGTGCGTATGTTATGTGATCAAGTGAGAGTTGTACTCTAAAGTACTGTGGCAATTTTTGTGTTATATGGAGATATTTTTGTGATCTTTTTACATTGGCATCTTGCGGTGTTGCTCGCATGCCATGACCCGCAAAAATATCTTCTGTACTCTCTTTCGCTCCAAGTTCTATTGTTGTCTCTTTATATGCTATGTTTGCATACAGGTTGTATGTGTGTGCGTCTGATGAGTAGTGATAGTTCTGGTTGTTGAACTCTTTATGGTATTTTTTATTATCAATGTTGTCAATATGTCCATATGCAAAGTAGCTAAGATTATCATTTACTTTTTGTGCATTATAAAAACTTGCATGAGAAGAGCCACGGTTGTCAAGCATCAAGCGGACTTTGCTTCCTATCTCTCTGTTGGCATTTTTAGTATAGAGTTTTATAACTATTGGAGCACTCTCACTGCCAAAAGCAATGGAAGATGTCCCTTTGTAAATTTCAATATGGTCAATATAATCAAGAGCAACATCACTCCAAAGCAGATAGGAGCTACCGTTAAATGATGAAGACATATCGTGGTCATTGATTAAAATTCTAACGCTTGTTACAAACATCGGCATATTAGAAGCCGGGGCGATTGAGAGGATGTTTCCTTTTCTGTAGAGATTCATTCCCGGAATTGTTTTTAAAACATCTTTGAGTGTTCGTGCCTGCATTTTTTCAAGCATCTCTCTTGTATAGAGATAAAGCAGACCAGATGTGTCTTTTTTCGTCTGTTTGGAAAGAGCTGACTCCTCTTTATATTCCTGTAAAAGAGCATCCATACTTACTTCTTGTTCTTGGGCAAGAAGCATAGAAGCTTTCAGTGATAATAATAAAATAAAAGTTACTTTTTTCACTTTGGAGATACCTTGATTTTATAATTACAAGCATTATAGCTTTTTAAAATTTATTTTTTATAAAATTAGATCTTTTTGGATAGCTATTTATTTGTTAATGACGGAGTTGCAAATATTACACTAAAGGTTGATCCTTCATTTTGTTTGCTTTTTACAATAAGTTTGAAATTGTGCAATTTTAGAATGTTGTTTACTAAGAAAAGTCCAAGCCCAAGGGAGTTGTTCCATCTGTTTGTATGGGCACGGTAAAACTTTTGAGTAATATTTTCTAAATCTTTTTTAGATATACCTATTCCTGTATCGACAACTTCAAAACTCTCCTCATTGATCTTGATATGGACTTCATCTTCTGAGTATTTATAGGCATTTTCTATAAGATTTGATACTACGATACTAAAGAGTGTTTCATCTGCTTCTATAACAAGATTTTTTTCTCCGCTTATTAGCGTCTCACGATCATGATAGTTTATTTTAATGTTTTCAACACATTCATTGATAAGTTCATAAAGATTTATTTTCTGTTTTTTCAGCTTTTGTTGTTGGCTGTCAAGTTTTATAGAAAGACGGAGGGTATCGATAAGATTACTGAGTTTTAGTCCGTTTTTATGGATCTTTTGTAGAAATTTTTTGCGAATATTGGGATTTATCTCTTCATCATCAAGCAGTGTCTGTGCATAGCCGTTGACTACTGCTATAGGGTTTTTAAATTCATGGCTAATGGCTGAGATAATGTCATCTTTTTGCTGGTTTGCCTCTTGTAGCCTTTGGGTGTATTTTGATTTTTGTTTCTCTTTTTTAACGATGATCTGCGAGACTTTTGTCAAGAGTTTTGTGATGTAGTTAAACTCTTCTGAGTAGTCTGATGCTATATAGGTAGATTTTTTCTTTTTTGTCAGTGATTTTAAAAAGTCAACTATTTTGTTTGTTTCATACTCTATCTCTTTGTTTATTTTGTAGCTTGCTGTAAGGATTGCTATAAAAAAGATAATTATGGCAGCAAGTATTTTTATTCCAAGAGTGAAAATTTCATTTTGTATGCCTTTAATTTCCTCTGCAAGACGGATATAAATAATTTTATTATTGATAGTGAATTTTTTTACAACATAGAGCAGGTCTTCATTGAGTGTTTTTGAGTGTCGAATCTTATACCCAACGCCATTTTTTCGTGCCTGTACAATTTCATCACGATATTTATGATTATCCATCATGCTCTTATTTTTGTGTGATTCTGCTAGAATATTTCCTTTTTCATCAACAATAGTAAGACGAAGATGAAGTCTGTTTTTTACTTCTTGGGCAAATTTGTCTAAATTTGTATGTTGATTTATTGAAAGAGAGAGAAGTTCTATGTCTTGAGAAAGATCTTTTTTTGTTGTATCTATATAAAATTCATAGGTCCAATAGTAAACAATAGCGCCTATTATCAAAAAGAGAGAAAGAAAAAGAGTTAAAAATTTTCTAAGAACGATCTGATGAAACTTTAACACTTAGCATCCCCTCTTTTTTCTCTATATTTTAGCAAATTAGTTGTGAAAGTTTCCACCTATTTTGATGTAAACTAGAAGATTTGCTACTGCAATTGCACGAGAAGCTATCTTTTCACTTTTTCTAAGAGCACGGAGCATTTTATGGTACCTTTTAAAAGAGTTCGCGTTTTCAGCTTGCTCAACAAGATTTCTTTCTATCATTGCATAGAGATCATCGGCTTTGTTCTCTTCTATAAGAACTTCTTCATACATCTCTTGAAGTTCATCTGTATCATCAATGTTAATCATCCCTATAGTTGTCTTGATGGCATTCACAGTTGAAGTTTGCATAGGCAAAGCATATTCATTAATCGTTTGTACATCAAGGTCATTACATACATCCGTAAAACCACGAATAAAACTTCGTGTGTTTGAACAGGCACGAGAAAGCTCATTTGTGATCTTAAGATATGCTACTACTTGGCGAAGATCTCTTGCTTCTGGAGTATAAAGAGCTAAAATCTTGATGATGGCATTGTCAATTTCATCCGTTTTGGAACTAATATTTTTGATGTAGTTTCTTGCTTCATTAAACTTTTGTGTATCACAATCTTTAAGCGCTTCAAGTATAAGTTCATTTGCTTTTACAAGTCCCTCTCCGATCTTTGTTATCTTTGTTTTTACATCATTTAAATTTGTTTGAAAAGTTGCCAACATGTTATCCGAATCTCCCTGTAATATAATCTTCTGTTTGTTTCTCTTTTGGATTTAAAAAGATATTTTCTGTTTTGTCATACTCTATTAAATCTCCAAGATACATAAATGCTGTATAGTCACTGATACGTGAAGCCTGCTGCATATTGTGTGTAACGATGGCGATACTTACATCTTTTTTCAGCTCAACGATCAGCTCTTCGATAGCTCCTGTAGAGATAGGATCAAGTGCTGAGGTTGGCTCATCAAAAAGAAGCACTTCTGGTTTGACCGCAACCGCACGAGCAATACAGAGACGTTGTTGCTGTCCGCCTGAGAGCCCCATTGCTGATTTATCAAGTCTATCATGTACCTCTTTCCAAAGAGCTGAGCCTTTAAGGGCATTTTCAACTCTGTCTTTTAGTTCACTTTTGTTTTTGATCCCTGCAATTTTAAGTCCATAGGCAACATTGTCAAAAATACTCATAGGAAAAGGTGTCGGTTTTTGAAAAATCATTCCGACTTTTTGACGGAGTTCTATAAATTCATTCTCTTTTTTAATCTCTAAGATATTTTGATATTTGCCTGTATCTAAATCAAGTAGTTCGATTTTACCGTCATATTTGTTCCCCGGATAGAGATCGTGAATACGGTTCATGGAACGAAGCAGGGTAGATTTACCACAGCCACTCGGTCCAATAAGGGCTGTTATCTTGTTTTTCTTGATCGGCAGTGTAATACTTTTGAGTGATGGATGATCGACACCTGGGTATGTAAAAGAGAATTTTTTTATGTTCATTACTGGCATATCTATTTCCTTATTTTTTATTTCTTGTGATAAATCGACCTGTAAGGTTGATGATAAGTACGATAACGGTAAGTATAAATGAAGCTGCCCAAGCCAGATCACGACTAGACTCTTCAGGCTCATTTGCTAGATCATAGATACTGACTGTAAGCGATGGAAAACTCTCATTGAGATTGAGACTAAAGTAATTGCTTGTTTCAGAAGTAAAGAGTAGTGGTGCAGTCTCCCCGATAATGCGGGCAAAAGCGAGTAAAATACCTGTCATTATTCCTACTTTTGCAGCTTTTATAACGATATCGATGATGACCTTGTATTTTGAAGCACCAAGGGCAATGCCTGCCTCACGTAACTCACGCGGAACAAGAGAAAGCATAGAGTCTGTTGTATTGATAACAACAGGGATCATCATAATCGCCAGTGCAATAGCTCCAGCCCAGCCACTTGTTCCGCCTGTTGGTACAACAATGATAGCATAGACAAAAGCACCGATTACGATAGATGGTGCAGACATCATAATATCTGAGAGATCACGAATCAGTGAAGCATATTTGCCTTGTCCATATTCTTGAATATAGATCCCTGCTGTCATTCCAAGGGGGATCCCAATAAGTGAAGCCAGTGCCGCTAAAATTAACTGTCCAATGATGAGGTTACGTAAACCGCCTTCAATAAGGTCGTTTAAAAAGAGTGAAAAGTGAAAAGAGCTGAGTCCTTTCATAAAAAGTGTAATAAGTATCCACGCCAAAAAGGCAAGACCGATACCCGCTGATAAAATAGAGAGTCCCAAAAAGATCTTGTTTATAAGCAGTCTCATTATTTAGCCTTTTTCAAGAAGTAAAATTTTGCAAGTGAGATCACTGCAAATGAGATGATAAAGAGGATGAGTGCCAAGTAAAAGAGTGCACTCTCTCCAAGACCGCTAGCCTCTCCAAAGTTGTTCGCCATTGCAACAGGGATGGAGATGGTTGGATCGTTGATAGCCTTTGGCAATACAAAGATAGAACCGATAAGAAAGGCAACAGCCATTGTCTCACCAAGCGCACGCCCAAGAGCTAGAATGATAGATCCGATAATTCCTACTTTTGAGTATGGAAAGATGATATCTTTTATGACTTCAAACTTTGTAGCTCCCAGTGCATAGGCAGACTCTTTTAAAACAGCCGGTGTTGTGTTCATACTATCTCGGGTGATGGCTGCCATAAAAGGAAGGATCATAACACCCAACACAAGTCCTGCAGTAAGAAGTGAAACTTGATAACCGCCTACAATACCGGCTACTATTGGAGCGAAATAGTACAGACCCCACATTCCAAAGATAATACTTGGAATTGCAGCAAGAAGTTCAATGGCAATCCCTACAATATTTGAGATATTTTTTGGTGCGATCTCAGCTAAAAAGACTGCAATTCCCATAGCAATTGGCAGTGCAAATACAAGAGCTATAAGTGTAGAGAGAAGTGTTCCAACAATCGGCACAAGACCGCCATATATAGTTTTTGTAACACTTTCATCTTCATCATCGAGAAGCATCTCATCTTCATCTGCAATCTCATCATCCTCATCTGCAATCATAACATCATCTTCATCTGTGATAGCGTCATCATCTGAGTTGAGTGCTTCTGCCCTGTTTGCTGTATCTTGAGCTGTTGGCACAACTACTTCTTTATTCCACTCAGGGTTTGTGATAAATCCAAGACCAAACTCATCAATAGCAGGCTTTGCTGCAGAGTAGAGTGTTAAAAAGATACCGACAAGCAGAACAAAAACAAGTGTTGCACTGGCAAGAGAGAGTTTTTGAAAGATCTTTTCCATGAAATTATCTTATTCCTTTTGTTTCCCAATATTTTCTAACTTTTGCAGTGAGAGAGTCTGGCAATGGAACAAAACCAAGGCTTTTTGCAATATCCTGACCGTTTTTATAGGCCCAGTCAAAAAATGCTGTTACTTTTTTATCTTTTTCTTTGTGCTCTTTTGGAAGAAGAATAAATGTTGCAGCTACCATCGGGTATGAATCAACTCCTTTAGGATCTGCAATGACAGCATAAAAATCTTTCTTTGGATTGAGTGCTGCTTTTGCTGCTGCTGCTTGGAAGTTTTTGAGTTCAGGTTTGATGTAGTTACCTGCACGATTTTGCAGTGTAGCCATAGCAATATTGTTGTTTTTTGCATCTGCATAGTCAATGTAACCAACAGAGTATGGAGTCTGTTTTAAAAGTGCTGCAACACCTGAGTTTGTTTTTCCGCCTATATGGTGATCTCCTGGCCAGCTAAGTGATTTTTTTGCACCATATGTTTTTCTCCATTTTTTAGAGACTTTGGAGAGATAGTATGTAAAGTTATATGTTGTTCCTGAACCATCTGCACGGTGAATAAATGTCAGTTTTTTATGCGGCAGTTTTACGCCTTGGTTTGCTTTTGCAATTACTTTGTCATCCCAGTATTTTGCACTGCCGTTTGCAATAGCAACAACCGCTGCACGTGAGAGTTTTAAACCTTTTATACCTGCAAGATTGTAGCCCATTGTAATGGCACCTACAACACCAGGAAATTGGTAGAGACCATTTTTCTTTAACACTTTTGGACTTAAAGGTTTATCAGTTCCAGCAAAATCAACTGCACGAGCTTTCGCATCTTTGATCCCTTTTGAAGAACCTTTTTTGATATAGTCAATTTTAATGCCTGTTTCTTTGTTGTATGCTTTGATCCATTTTTGATATACACTGTATGGAAATGAAGCACCACTCCCTTTTATAACATCATTGGCACTAAGACCTGCTACCAATAGTGAAGAAGCTAGAGCAATTTTAATCACTTTTGTCATCTGTTTAACCTTTTCAATTTAAGTTGTGAAAGTATAAAACAGTTAGATTACAGTTAGATTACATACAAATCTATTGGTCGTTAAAACTTTATAATGGCATCTAACTGCACACGTTCATAATCTGCTTCTGGCTTTCCATCTGTTTTTCCTGCAAAAAGTGTGTCATAAAAGAGTGTTGCCGCAAGGTATGTTCTTTTGCCAAATTTATATTTTGCTCTAATGGCATGCCCTTTAGCCGCAGTACCACCGCCAAAATTATCTGAGTCACTATGTGCACCTACTACTGCATCTGCTTCAAGATATGTGTATGAGTATTTGATTTGCCAATCATGAACTTTTTTTGCTTTTCCTATTTTAATTGCTAAATCATACCCTAAGTTTTTATCACTTGCTGCAGTGTTGTATGCAACTCCAGCTGCGAGTGTGAGTGGCTTGCCATATACATCTTTAAACTTGAGTTCTCCAAATGCTTCTAAGATATGATAATCATTTGCAAAAACACCATTAATCAAAGTATTACCCATACCGGTGCCTTTATTAGTGCCATAAATAGGTGTATTGCCTTTAATTCCATCGTAGTAATAAACACCTGCACCTAAGTTTACTTTAAAGTTTTCCAATTTCATTTTCTCAACATATTGTGCAAAAAAGAGGTTGATAGTATCCTTGGCAGTAACCTGCTCTGCATATGTTGGTTGGCTGATACCGAGGTTAATGATGCGAGAATCATTTTTATAGCTATAGCTTGCACCATTGAATGAGAGGTCATTATCCCAGATAAGTTGTGATTTGATCGGTCTATATATCATGTAAGGATGTCTTCCGACTTTGAGCGTAGAGTCGCCATTTTTGTATGTAATGTCTAAAATATTAAAGCGTAAGGACTGCCAAAAGTAATCACTCAAAGCTTTATCATCTAAAAATGTCTGATTTCCAGAAGTCGGGTTGCCATAACCACTTCGCATACCAATATCAAATGTAAGATTTTTTGTTAAATCAACAGCTGCTACCAAGCGTAATCTGTATCTGTTGTGGTAAGTGTACTTGTTTGTAGCGTCAGTTCCATCGTTGTAGTAAGTCTCTTTACTCTCATAACGTAAGCGCAGATCACCTGCAAAATGAAATCTCTCAAGTAAATCATGCTCAATCCCGCTAAACTCTGTAACACTTTTGTGCTCAATAGGTGGGTTTGGGGTTGCATGGAGTGCAAACGCTCCTAGAGTTAAAGTCGTCAATGTTGTTAAAACTGTTTTTTTCATAGTTTATTTTCCTATAGTCTGTTTTTTTGAAATGAAATGTGTGAAATAAAAAAGGGTGTTTTAGGAAAATATAGGAGGTTTGTAAGGATTGTTTTTTATGGTGTTGGAGTTTGATTGTTGAGGGAGATAACATTTAATAGAAACAAGATGTATAAGAGAAGGAGTATTATTCATAAAAAGAACAAAAAATTTTTCTTCATTCTCTGACTCTTCTGTGTCATCTAACTCAAGAAACTTTGCTTGTTGTGACTCCTGTGTGCTCTTTTCAGTAGCTATCTCTAAAAGGTTTTTGTCTGTAAAAGAGGGGTTTGCAAAATGAAAAACAGCAAAAACAAGTAGCATGTTTATAATGAATGTATAGATTTTTGCTCTTTTCATTTTATCCTCCTTTATTTTTTTAGATGTGCGAAATAGTACTGTTAAAAGGTTACAAAAAGATTACAAAACAGAACTGCTTTGTAATCTTTTTGTAACCAAGCTATTTTATACTTCCGCCAACGAAATGAAATGAATCGCGTGTTGCGAAAGCAAAAAAAAAGGAAACAACAATGAAAAAAATTGCTCTATCAGCTTTAGCTGCTTTAACTTTAGGTTCGGTTGGCGCAAATGCTACAACACTGTATCAAGATGCAAATGGTCAGGTTTTTACTAAACCGGCTGAAGGTCGTACAGAGATAAAAACACCAACCCCTGTTTTTGCTCACGCAGATAAGTTGAAATTTTCAGGTGTAACATACATAGGGTATACATATGATAATTATAAAGACGGTTTGACTTCAAATGGTGTGACGTCATATAAAGATGATACATCAGATTTTGAAATTCGTCGTGCATATTTCCAATTAAAAGCATACCTTTTAGATGATCCGAAATCATATTACCGTATTACATTTGACATTAGCAAAGATGTGACAGGTGATGAAAAAGTTCGTGCAAAATATGCATACCTTTATTTAAATAATATTTTTGCAAATACGGGTGTTGAGATTGGTCTTGCGCACCGTCCTTGGCATGATTATGAAGAGCATAATGCTTGGTGCTATAGAAGTATTTCTAAAGTTCTTATAGAAGATAAAAAACATGGTCCGGATCTTTCAAACTCTGCTGATTTTGGTGTCATGTTTAAAACACGAACACAATACTTTGATGCAGATTATGGTCTTTTTAATGGTGAAGGATATCATTCAAAAAGTAATGGAAACGGGATGAGTTTTGAGTGGAGAGCTACTGCGCACTTACTTGGTGTGGACGGTAAAGATAAACAGACACAAAAGACTTACTGGGATGCTTCTTTCTTTGGGCAGTACAATCAAGGGCATAAAACTGTAACAGTTGGAACAAAAACAGAAAATCAAGATCTTATTTTTGGTGCTTTGCATACGGTATATAATCAACCGTCATTTTTACTAGCAGCACAATATGTTTATTCTGATGATACTTCAGATATAGCGCATAATGTTTCTGCTCAAGCCGGTGAAGGATACTCAGTAAATGGTGAATTTCGTATGGGAAGTGAAAAACAGTATAGAGTACTTGCTCGTTATGATGTTTGGAAAAAAGAACAACCATCCGGTGTAAAAGAACCAAAAGATAAAGGCTATATTATTGGTGGTGCATGGCATCAAAACAAAAATGTCGAATGGATAGCAAATGTTATTGTGACAGACAATGAAGATGGTTCAGTTAAAGAAAAAGAAAACGGTACACAGTATATGGTTACAGCTGAGGTAAAATTCTAAGAGTTTTAAAGACAAATCAGAAGCAAGGTTTTTACCTTGCCCTGAGAAGCTAATAATAGAGAAAAAATTTAGTTTCTATACGCCATCTACACGAAGAACTTTAGTATTTCCTACCATTAACTCGATCGTCATAAATATTCTTTTAAATACAGACTCTTGACGGTATTCTAAATTATGTTTTTTACAGATATCTTTTACAATAGGCT
>JAMOSE010000110.1 GCA_027063215.1 Sulfurimonas sp.
CCATTACCCCACATATGCATCTTTTTTGCCATAACAAGATCATACTCATCTAAAACATCTATGGAATTGGGTGCACGGAACTCAAAATCTTCTAAAAGTTGTTTTGTAGCTTTGATATCCATCGTTCCTTTTTTCTCCATAATCACTATATCTGCCGTATTTGCAAGCGTTGTATAGGCAATTTTTACGAGAAGTTTAGGATTAGTGTGTACTGAAAGAATATCTTTTAATATAACAATATCATTATCACGTGGGAGTGCTCGAAAAGGAGTGTTAAATTTTTTTATATACTGCACTTTTGCGTCTGTTAATGTATCATCAAGCCTTAATTCATCTTCACCATAAAGAGCAAGTCGAAACTCACCATCTACTTCTTTTATGCGTTCTAAAAGAGCTTGTGTTGTCGCATCTTGTTTTGTTGTAACTTGCAGATAATGATTCCCCGGAAGGGGATGAAAGAGTTCTAAAAACTGATCTAACTGCATCTTAATAGGCTAAATCGTGTAATTCACGGAAAAGAAAAGCTTCCACAATCTCATCAATACTCTTTTGTGTATGTGCAACAAGAACTATCATAGACATATTAATAAAATCCATAACAGGCTCACCATCACTGCACACTACAACAGCTTCCGGCCATGCTTCAAAAGCGTCATAACTATCTGCGTGAATCACTTCTACAAGTTCACCCTCTTCTATGCGTAACTCTGCCCATGTTTTTGCTTCTAAAACCGGTGTAATTTTAGCTTTTTGAACATCTGTAGAGTCCATTGGTACTACAACTAACATTAGCCGTTTATCTCTTTGAGTTTCTTTTTACTCAGCTTGATTTTTTCATTATCCATAACACCGATTTTATGAGAAAGAACATCTGATGCGATTTTTTTCGCATTTTTGAGTGAGTGCATTTTATAACTTCCGCATTGGTATACATTTAATTCAGGAATATCTTTTTTGCTTTTTACTTGAAGCACATCTTCCATCGATTTTTTCCAAGCTTTTGCTACTCTTTTTTCATCCGGTGTACCAATTACTGACATATAAAAGCCAGTACGACAACCCATAGGAGAAAGATCAATGATCTCTACATTTTTAGAATTAAGATGTTCACGCATAAAACCTGCAAAAAGATGCTCTAGTGTATGAATACCACGCCCATCCATTTTGTCTTTGTTTGGTTTGTAAAAACGCAAATCATAAACTGTAATTTTATCCCCACATGGAGTTTTCATTGTTTTTGCTTTACGCACTGCAGGAGCAGGCATAATTGTATGATCAACTGTAAAAGAGTCAAGTAATGGCATAATATAAATCCTTAATTTTAATTACAAGTATTTTAGCAAAATAGTTTGATTGTAAATTGAAATAAAAAAAATATATGAGTTACAAAGCTAGAGCTTTGGAACAAGAAAAAATTTACTATTGAGATATAAGGAATAAAGAAGTTTTAGATTTATAGTAGATTGTGCTTTTCTCAGTTTAAGGCTAGGCTTATAGCCTGCCGTAACTGAGAAAGGTGCAAGATGCTGTAAAGCTAGAAGTTCACGACTAAACGCGAGCTTCTTCTCTACGATTCAGATACGCCCAGTTTGCATCTACACGCTCTTGCCACTCTTTGATTAAGTATTTATACTCATCTTTGAAAAGGTGTCTAAAACGCCCTTGTGCTGCTAAATACTCTTCAACAGGCACAACATTTTTAGGTCGGTAAGTGATATTTAACTCATGACCGTCAATGATTTCATACAATGGAAATACTAAAGTATCTGTTGCAAGATCTGCTAAGTGCATTGTATCTTTAGGATCAAATTTCCACTCAGTTGTACAAGGAGATACTGCATTGATAAATACCGCACCCTCTGTTGCAAAACCTTTTTGAATTTTTTTGACCATATCTTTCCATTTATTTGGAGCTACCTGTGCAGCATACGGAATATTGTGTGCAGCCATAATACCCATCATATCTTTTTTGTTACGTGTTTCACCATAAGAGATAGAACCAGCCGGTGTAGTTGTAGCACTTGCACCAATTGGTGTAGAAGATGAACGTTGTCCACCTGTATTTGCATACACTTCATTATCAAGGACAACATACATCATATCATGATTTCTCTCCATACAACCAGAAATCCACTGAAAACCGATATCATAAGAGGCACCATCACCACCAAAAGCTACAAACTTAGGATTACGATCCGGTTGCTTGAGTCGTCCTTTTGTTTTAAGAGCCTTGTACATTGCCTCTGCACCTGAAACTGCAGTAGAACCATTTTCAAAACCGATATGAATCCAAGAAGCATCCCAAGAAGTGTAAGGATAAACTGCAGTACATACCTCTAAACAACCAGTAGAAGCTGCAAGAACCAAATCATCATTTGTAGCATTTAAAACTTCACGAACAATGATAGAGTGTGCACAACCAGGACAGAGAAGATTTGCACCTTCAAAACGGTCAGCCGATGTTGAAAACTCTTTTAAGTTTTTAATTTTTTTCATTTCGCTCATAATTCTATCCTATAAAAAAGCTAGTTTCGGTCCACGAACACCGATAAACTGTTGTTGTTGAGTAAGTAATTTACCGGCATCAGCATTTGCTTGAAGCTCAGTATATAAATCTACTAAATGTTTTTTTGTTAAATCACGACCACCAAGACCATAAATATAACCACTTAAAAGCATTTTTGAATCAGTATTAAAAAGAGCACCTGCTATCTCATTAAACAGAGCACCTGCCGCACCACCTGGAGCTGAACGATCAAGTGCAGCAACAGCTTTAATGTCTTTTAAAACTTCTGCTATATTTGCAAATGGGAACGGACGCAAAACACGAATACCTACAACACCTGCTTTAATGCCTTTTTCTCTCATCTCCAATGCCACTTCACGAGCAGTTTCAACAGATGTACCCATACAAACAACTGCTACATCTGCATCATCCATATTGTAACATTCAAGTTGAGAATATTTACGACCACTCAATTTTTCAAACTCAGCAAATACTTCATCAATTTTACCCGGAACAATATTCATTGTATCACTATGTTGACGAGCTTTATGCTCAAAGTGCCAATCTTCTTCAGTTTGAACACCGTGTGTTACTGGATTTTCAAAATCAAGCATATCATTCATCGGCTTATATTCACCAACAAAATTATAAGCATCATCATCACTAAGAGGATGAATTCCCTGAGCAGTATGTGATGTCAAAAAACCATCCTGATTAACAACTACAGGAAGTCTTACATCATGATCTTCTGCAACTTTGAAAGCTATAAGATTCAAATCGTACGCTTCTTGTGGGTTAAATGCATCAAATTGAATCCAACCGCTATCACGAACCATATACATATCTGAATGGTCACAGTTAACATTCAACGGTGCAGCCAATGCACGGTTAACAATATTAAGAACGATCGGCAAACGCATACCAGAAGCCTGATAAAGTGTTTCAGCCATGAGTGCCAAACCTTGTGAAGCAGTTGCAGTTGCAACACGTCCACCAGCTGCTGCAGCACCGATACATCCACTCATTGCAGCATGTTCAGACTCAACCATTACAAATTCACCCTCAACTAAATTGTCTGATTTGAATTTTGCATACCCTTCAACAATGGCAGTTGATGGTGTAATAGGGTAAGCAGATACTACATCAACCTGAGCCTGTCTCAAAGCTTGTGCTGCCGCGTGATTTCCATCCCATACTTCTGTTTCATTTAATTCTAATTTATCAAATGCCATTATTTCTCCTTATCTTCTTTAGTAGGCCATCCAGCAATTGCGCTCTCTTCATCTGTCTGTTCACTGAACATAAGAAGTGATTTAGGATTTGTAGGACAAACCTCAACACAAATACCACACCCTTTACAGTGATCCATATCTACACCAATTACTTTCTTATCTCTTGAAATAATAGAGATATCCGGACAATATACCCAACAAAACTGACAATCAATACAGTAGTCTTTATTGAAAACCGGTTTTTCAAGTCTCCAATCTGCTACACTTGCAGTAAAAGAGCTGTTTTGTGTGTAGTTACGATCTTCTTGACGTGTTCCGGCAATATCTTCTATAGCGCCATCAAAAGTACGAAGCATAGCTCCGATTTCAAATTCATTCCAACCATTATTTTCCATCATCAGCTCCTTACTTCACTTCATCATATGCACGTTGAATTGCCAACATATTGCCATCAACAATCTTTTGTGGTAACTTTTTAAGAACCCTTTGCATACTCTCTTTGAAAAATTCAATATCATACATACCAGAAATTTTCATAAATGCACCAAGCATTGGTGTATTTGGAATAGCACGGCCAATAGTCTCATTTGCAATTGTAATACAATCAACAGTATAGACTTCTTTACCCTCTAACTTTGGTTGTGCAGCAACTAACTCTTCTGTCGTTAAATGCGTTGTAATAATATATTTTGTATCTTCTTTTCCATTTATTGTTACATCAGATGTGTAAACTAACGCTGGATCAATTACAAAAACATAATCTGGTTCCATATATTTTTCATGGTTTAAAATTGGCTTCTCATCTACCCGATTATACGCTGTCATTGCAGCTCCACGTTTTGCTGAACCGTAAAATGCGAATGCCTGTACATGCTTCCCAGTTGTAGAAATAACGTCTGCTAAACCTTTAGCCCCTGTTACGGCCCCTTGACCAGCACGACTATGCCATCTGATTTCTAGCATAAATTCTCCTTTTCTTTTGTCAAGAAATATTTTAATATTTTCTATCAAGTCTATTTATGAGTATTTTAGGCAACCAGCACTTAAATATAGCTTGATATAATACTCTAGCTTATAATGTCTGTTAAGAGTGTGATGAATTTCTACTTTTTAACCACAAAATAGCTTTATAAGTATCACTAAAAATAACATTTGTAAATCTTTCCAACTTCTCTTTTGTACCATAACCACTCAATACTCCTATAGAATTAACTCCTGCTGCATCAGCAGCTATTAAATCTAATTCAGTATCACCAATCATCCAGATATCTTTATCATGAATATCAAAGACCTCTAAAGCTTTTAGTATAGGTTGAGCATGCGGTTTTGGATGTTCAACATGCTCACGACCTATAAGAACCTCAAACTTATCCATCAATCCAAAATGCTCCATAAGTATTTGTGAATATTTTCCTGTTTTTGTCGTCACTATACCTAACTTTGCAAAACTAGCAGCAAGTTCAACAGCCTCTTTTGCATAAGGAAGCAGTACCGTTTTTTGTGTCGATATCTCTCTATAATGTTCTTTGTAAAGTGCTACATAATCCCAAACTTTATCTTCTTCAATACCTAAACGTGCAAACATTACATCTAAAGGATGCCCTATCAAGGCTTCTATCTCTGCATCTGATGGATGTTTTTTGTTGTAAAAATCATAAGCATAATGAAAACTTTCCAAAATTGCTTCTGTAGAATCAATCAATGTCCCATCTAAATCAAACAGTATTATCACTCTTTCTCCCATTTTATATAGTTATACCAGATTCCACCAGAAGCCGGTTTAATATTTTTAATCTTTTTATTTACAGCTGTTATAGAGTTTGGAATATACAAAAAGAGATAGGGGTTATCATGCACAATCATTGCAAACATTTTTTGCCATATCTTTGCAAGTTTTGCTTTATCTATAATAGATTGCGATCGTTCTATTAACTTATCTATCTCACTGTTATGATAACCTACAAGATTAAATCCCCCTTTTTTATCATTATCGCTATGCCAAAACATATAGGGATCCGGTGTTGGGGAGAGTCCCCAACCAAGTAAAACAGTATCAAAGTTATGCGGGAAAACAACCATATTTAAAAATGCCTGCCACTCCATTACACGGAGTTTTACAACTACTCCTGCCTTTGCAAGCTGATACTGTAAAATCTCTGCAGCATAGGGACGAATAGAACTTGAATTTGATGTTGCGATCTCAAATACAAGAGGATGTTTTTCATCATATCCAGCTTCACGGAGCAACTCTTTTGCCTGCTCTATATTTTGTTTTGGTGCTTTTATATTTGGATTAAACGCACTGCTTCCCGGTAAAAAAGGTCCTGTACAGACTTTTGCATGTTTAAAAAAGAGAATATCAATCAACTCTTGGCGATTTATTGCCAAAGAGAGCGCTTTACGTACACGAGGATCTGCAAACTTTTTCTTTCTAAGGTTCAATCCAAGATAGGTATATGAAAGTGATATTTTCTCATAGATATTAAATCTTTTAAAAAAATCACTGCTGAGTTGCCGCTCCATTACCAAGGGATCAATACTGCCAAGATCAAGTTCTCCGTTTTTAAGCATCAAAATACGTGTCATAGGATCTGCTATAACATGAAAAGCAATCTTGTCTATTTTTGGACGTCCTTCAAAATAGTTCTCATTTGCCAAAAGCTCTATATTTTTTGAAAACTCCAATTGTGTTAGTTTATATGGACCTGTGCCTATAGGGTGCATATTAAAACTGGAATTCATCAGATTTTTTTCATCTTTTAAAAGATGTTCTGGTACTATCCCCATCATCCAGGTCTCTAAAGCTTTAAAGTATGGCTTTTTGTACTCTACCGCAACAGTATAGGGATCCAAAACTTTCACATCTTTTACAAAACGAAATCCTGCAGAGTATGGAGATGCTATCTTGTCTGATATAAGTGTTTTATAGGTAAAAAGAACATCTTTGGCACTAAAAGGCTTACCATCATGCCAAAGGACACCTTTTCTCAGTTCAAATATCAAAGTAGTATCATCTTTAAAATAGAACTTTTTGGCAAGATCGCCAATAATGACTTTATTATCTTTATCATACTTTACAAGTCCATTAAATAAAAAACCTGTAATTTCTGAAGATGAGGAGTCCGTTGCCAAAATTGGATTAAGACGTGATGGATTTGCTGATGTTGCCAACTGTAATGTAGATGAAAAAAGCTCTGTAAAAAAGAGTAATAATAGTAATAATTTCATAGTGGTGAAATTATAGTATAAAATTTAAAGGTTTTATGATTTTTAAAAAGAAAGAGTTTTACCAAGAGAAAAATCTCTTGATAAAAAGGTGCAAGACGATTAACGTTTGCTGAACTGGCGAGAACGACGAGCTTTTCTCTTACCTGGTTTCTTACGTTCAACAACACGTGCATCACGAGTCATCATACCTTCAGGTTTGAGTATAGCTTTAATCTCTGGATTAAATGCTACAAGTGCACGAGAAATCCCGTGACGAAGTGCATCAGCCTGACCACCGAAACCACCACCTAAAGTAGTAGCTACAATATCAACTGAAGTCTCTTGTTTAGATAAAACAAGTGGTTGTTTTACACGAAGCTTTTTCGCTTCAAGTCCACCTAACCATGCGTCTAGTGAAAGACCGTTGATTGTAATTTTTCCTGTACCTGGAGTTAACCATACTTTTGCGATAGACGCTTTACGACGACCTGTTGCATATATTTTATTTGCCATATAATTAGTCCTTATTTAGCAATTTGTGCAGTGTGAGGATGTTCAGCACCTGCATAAATTTTTAATTTTTTAAGCATTTTAGCACCAAGCTTAGTTTTAGGAAGCATACCACGAGTTGCTAATTTATATAGTTTCTCAGGATTCTTTTCTAAAAGCTCAGTCATTTTAACACTCTTAGTAGAACCGAAGTATCCAGAGTGAGAAAAATATTCTTTATTTGCTATTTTACCAAGACCGTTAAATTTAGCCTTAGAAGCGTTAATGATAACTACATAGTCACCACAGTCAATATTTGGAGTAAAACATGCTTTGTTCTTACCACGTAAGATAGTAGCTACCTCAGTGATCATACGACCAAAAGTTTTACCTTCAGCATCAATCAAAACCCATTTTTGATCGATTTGTTCAGGAGTTGCAATTTTAGTAAATTTCATTCATGAACCTTTCGTAGGAATTTTTTAACAAACATCTTAGAGGGAGATTTGTTTAAGTGATGGAAGTATAACCGCATAAACTTACAAATGACTTAATTTAAGGATACTTTAATTAACTTTTACTTAATTTCAGTAATTTTTAAATATTTCATACTATACTATAACTACAAATCTAACTTTACTCTTTGGAAATTCAATGAAACAAATTCTGCTTTTTTTATTTTTTAGCTCTTTTTTATATGCACAAAGTATTACTATCGCTCTAGCAGCCAATGTAAGTTATGCAATGGATGCTCTTAAAACTGCTTTTTATCAACAAAATCCTGATACAAAACTTCGTATCATCATTGGAGGAAGCGGAAAACTCAAAGCACAGATACAAAACGGTGCTCCATACGATATTTTTATGTCTGCAAATATACGATATCCGGAAGCTCTTTACAAACAAAAAATTGCAATTACAAAACCTGTAGTCTATGCACAGGGAGCCTTAGCAATACTCAGCCAAAAACCAAGAGACTTCACACAGGGCATAAAAATCGTTACAGATGCAAAGATAAAACACATCGCCATTGCCAATCCAAAAACTGCTCCTTATGGCAAAGCAGCACAAGAAGCACTTCAGCGTGCAAAACTCTACCAAAAAGTAGCCTCCAAACTTATCTTTGCAGAATCTGTTGCACAAACTGTTACCTATACCATGACAGCAGCCGATCTCGGTTTCATTGCAAAGTCGGCACTCTACTCTGCAAAAATGCAACACTTTAAAAAAGGTACACACTGGATAGAAGTAGATACAAAGCTCTATACACCCATTGATCAAGGTATCGTTATCTTAAAGCATGGCACAAACAACAAAGCAGCCAAAAAGTTTTATGAGTTTATTTTAAGTAAAGAGGCAAAAAGCATCTTTAAAAAATATGGATACAATACCTTATGAATAAAATCCGTGCAAAGATAGAGCGCATAAGAACAAACGATCAACTAAGCATCGTTACATTCCATTCACAAGAGCACTCCCTTACAATGATGAGCCTTGAACTCGGTGAAGAAATTACACAAGCCAAAGAGCTTGTACTCACAACAAAAGCGAGCAATATCGCCATTGCAAAAGAGTACAAAGGAATGCTCAGTTATACAAATCAGCTTACGGTAACAATTGAAGCTATTGAACTTGGGGAACTCCTTTGTGTACTACAGCTCTCTTTTGAAAACACACTTTTAGAGTCAATCATCACAGCAGACTCGGCAAAGCGTATGCAGCTGCAAGTCGGGGAGTCTGTAACAGCACTCATCAAATCAAGTGATATTTCTATACTGGAGACTTTGGCATGAGTTTTGAGCCCTTTATACTCTCTTTTAAACTGGCATCACTGACTGCATTTATTCTTTTTTGTATTTCTCTGCCTCTTGCGTGGTATCTCTCACAAACCCGCTCACGCATCAAGCCTTTTCTCGAGGCATTAACTGCTCTGCCAATGGTCCTGCCTCCATCGGTACTTGGTTTTTACATTCTCTGGGCACTCTCTTACAACTCTCCTCTTGGCGCTTTTTTTGAAAATACACTGGGTGTAAAACTAGTCTTTTCTTTTACAGGGCTTGTTATTGCCAGCTGTTTTTACTCTCTGCCTTTTATGGTGCAACCCCTGCAAAACGGCTTTGAAACACTCAATAAAAATATGCTTGAGGCCAGCTATATTGCAGGAAAAAGCAAATTTACAACGCTCTTTAGGGTTGCCCTTCCAAATATGAAACCGGCTCTTATTACTGCCATCATTATTACCTTTGCTCATACTGTCGGGGAGTTTGGTGTTGTCTTAATGGTGGGGGGAAGCATTCCCGGTGAAACAAAAGTGGCATCCGTTGCGATTTATGAGATGGTTGAGATTATGGATTACAAAAGTGCCCATATCTACAGTGCCATTATGCTTGGCATCTCTTTTGTTGTTCTTCTGAGTGTTTATATCTTTAATGCACACCATAACAAAAGGTTTGGATTATGATAAAGATCGACATAACAAAAGAGCTTCACGGTGCAAATGGTATA
Organism: Sulfurimonas sp.; assembly: GCA_027063215.1. Classification (GTDB taxonomy): domain Bacteria; phylum Campylobacterota; class Campylobacteria; order Campylobacterales; family Sulfurimonadaceae; genus Sulfurimonas. Next base: position 9,940 of record JAMOSE010000110.1, read on the forward strand.
ATGCAGCTCCAATGCAAAACAACGATCCAAGAGGGAGAGTTTGTAGCACTCAGCGGAAAAAGCGGTAGCGGAAAAACTACACTGCTACGCATTCTTGCAGGACTTGAAGATGCACAAGGGGAGATATCTGTTGCACAAACAAAATGGTTACAAACAAATAAATCACTGCCTCCACAACAAAGAGAGATAGGCTTTGTTTTTCAGGAGTATGCGCTTTTTGACAATATGACAATAGAGCAAAATCTTCTCTATGTAGCCAATGATGTAAAACTCTCTGAACATCTTTTAGAGCTAACAGAACTCACTGAGATGAAAAAACGCTATCCAAATGCACTCAGTGGCGGACAAAAACAACGAGTGAGTATTTGTAGAGCCTTGATGAAACGACCAAAAATTCTTCTGCTAGATGAACCGCTCTCTGCGCTTGATACGCTCATGCGAACAAAACTTCAAAATGAGCTCCTTACACTCCATAAAGAGTTTGGTACAACAACCATTATGGTAAGCCATGATCCAAGTGAGATCTATCGCCTTGCCTCACGTGTTCTTGTTTTGGAAAATGGTAAAATAACAAATGACGGAAAACCTACAGATGTTCTTTTGAAAAAACAAGGCTCTCAAAAGTTCTCATTTGAGGGAGAGCTTTTAGAGATAAAAAAAGTAGATGTTATCTATATAGCTATAGTAGCCATAGGGCAACAACTTGTAGAGATTGTGGTGAGTTCACAAGAAGCAAAAAAACTGCAAATCGGTACAAATGTTATTCTCAGCACAAAAGCTTTTACTCCTATTGTTACACAAATAAGTAGTAGGCAATAAATACCTCCCACAACTGTATATTTGGTACATAACTTAAGCTGTACTAGATTAAATAAATTTTTCCCACTCAAAAGAAGATATATTTTTATCTTCTGTGTTAAACTCTATACCTAGCAGATAGATATTTTTGTTTTGATCTTTGTATTTAAAAGCATACTCTTTTGCTTTGATTTG
>JAMOSE010000111.1 GCA_027063215.1 Sulfurimonas sp.
GTACGCTGTCTTTTCTTATTTGCCACGCACCTGCATCAACTCTCAACAATGCCTGAAATTACACAACTTGATAATGTTGTGGATTTGCATTTGAGTGTAGAGTATGATGAAGAGAGTGACAAGCTGATCTTTAACAGAGTACTGCAAGCTGGAAGTGGAAGTAGTATCTATGGGCTTGAGTTTGCAAAATCACTGCATATGGACAGTGAGTTTTTAGAAACAGCAAATAAGATCCGCAAGCGTTTAGCGAATGATTTTGATGAACTTGAACTTTTGGTAAAGAAGAAAAAATCAAAATATAACAAAGAGCTTTATGTTACCAAGTGTATTATCTGTGGAGCTGTTGCAGAGGATGTGCACCATATCTCCCACCAGTCTTTAGCAGATAAAGCCGGTTTTATAGGGCACTTTCATAAAGATAACAAACACAACCTTGTACCGCTTTGTAAAGAACATCATAAACAGATTCATGATGGAAAACTCCATGTAAATGGTTTTATTATGACAAGTAAAGGTTTAGAGTTACAATTTGAAGAGCAGATGACAAAAGCTAAAATTAAAACAGTAGCAGAGCCTGAGATAAATGAAAATGTTGAGGTGAAAAAAGTTGAAGAAGACGAGCCAAAAGGCTTCGTCTTGGATGATTGGTAGGTTTTAAGAGAGAGATTTTTTTACACATTCGCTGATACGTTTGCCATCCGCTTGACCGGCAAGTGCTTTGTTTGCAGCACCCATAACTTTACCCATATCTTTCATCGTAGTAGCACCTGTTTGTTCTATAACTTCTGTTACGGCTTTACAAAGTTCTTCATCACTCAGCTGTGCAGGTAGATAGGGTTCATAGTATGCTATCTCTAAGAGTTCTATCTCCATAAGATCTTCACGTCCTGCATCTTTGTATTGTGTTGCGGCATCATTTCTGCGTTTGATCTGTGTCTGGATGATTTTAATAACATCTTCATCTGTAAGCTCTTTTCTCTCATCTACTTCTATCTGTTTAAAAGCGGAAGTGAGAAGACGAAGTGCATCTCTTTTTTTTGTATCTTTGGCTTTCATAGCCTCTTTTACATCATTGTTGATTTGATTACGTAAATTCATTGAATATATCCTTATTTATGGAACTGAAATTGCTAGAATTATACACAAATATAACTACCAAAGAGATTTAATGAAAAATAATTTATTAATTATGACAACAACTATTTTAGTGATATATTTATTTTCAGGATGTGCAGCAAAATTAAGTGATCCTGAAATAAATTTTGAACCACCTGCCTATGTTGAGCAGATGCCGGCAAAAGAGGAACAGCAGAACTTTGGATCTACAGGAAGTCTCTTTGGAAAGGGAGATAATCCGCTTTTTTCAGATCATAAAGCAATGCACGTCAATGATATAGTAACTGTTGTGATCTCTGAGACGGCTCAAAGTTCTAGTAGTGGAACGAAGCAATTGAGTGAAAATGATACGTCTAATTTGGGAGCCGGTATTTTTGCTTCGACAAAAGGGGAAACTAATGGTGCTGTTAAAAATGGGATCAATGGGATCAATGGTTTTTCTGATATAGGCTTTAGCAGTAGTTCAAATAATACATATAAAGGCAAAGGTGCATCAACAAAAGATGCAAAGTTTAGTACGACAATTTCAGCTAGAATTGTAAAAGTAATGAGAAACGGTAATTATTTTATTTCGGGTAGAAGAGAAATCTTAGTGGATGATCAAAAACAATTAATTCAGATTAGCGGTGTTATTCGTCCATATGATATTGATCAGTATAATAAAATCAATTCAACGCAGATAAGTGATGCTAAAATACTTTATAAAACACAAGGAGATGTAGATCGTGCAACACAACAGGGATGGGGAACAAAAATCATTCAATCAGTTTGGCCTTTTTAGTTTTTTACTTTTATTTTTTACTTTTCAGCTCTTTGCAGGAAGTTTTGAAAATTTCAAGAAAATACAAAATAAGACTTTTCATGAATATAAAGATCAAAAAGATAATGAATTTAGTAAATATTTAAAAGAACAGTGGCAGGAGTATCAGGCTTATATTACGCCTTCTTTGTATAAAAAGGCAAAACCAAAAGTTATTGCACCTTTGAGAGAGAAGAAAACTTTGCATATTGGTCCTATTGTAAAGATACCGCTTTTGGATCAAAATGAGCCTTCAATAAAACCAAAGCCGGTTATCAAGGCAAGTAAAAAAGATATTGTCTTTGATTTTTTTGGTACAGAATTAGGGTTTACACTTGACAAAACAATAATGAATGCCAAGTTTTATCCTGCAAATCAATCGGGTGTAGCAAATTTTTTTTCAATTCTTGCTTCAAGCAATTATACTATTTTACTTGATGAGATACGTTCCTATAAAAAAGCGTTACAACTTAATGATTGGGCTTTGTATCTTTTGATCAATAAACTCTCACAACAAATATACCATGACAGAAATGAAGCAAATATATATGTATGGTTTTTGTTTAACAAGCTATCTTATAATGTAAAACTTGCACTGAATGAGAGTAAAAATACTTATCTGCTTTTTTATTCTAAAAGTAGAGTTTACAGTACTCCACGCTACGCATTTCATGGTCAATATTACTATATTCTTTCAAACTTTAACAAAAAAGAGATACAAAAAATTTACACCTATACACATGCATATCCTGATGCGAAAAAATCTTTTGACTTTGCCTTGAAAAAATTGCCTCTTTTTGCTGAAGATATAGCATCAAAACAAGTTTCTTTTAAAGAACATGCTCAAAAATATGAGATCACTTTTCAATATAATAAAGAGATAATATCTTTTATGAAAACGTATCCACAGGTAGATTATGCAATTTATTTTAATGTACCTATAGAATCGCTGATCTACAAAAAGATACTCAAGGAGATTAAAAATTATATTGATGGGAAAAAAATGAGTGATGCCCTTAATTTTGTATTGCATTTTGTACAAAAAGCATTTGTCTATAAACGAGATCAAGAGCAGTTTGGAAAAGAAAAAGTGATGTTTGCAGAAGAAACACTGATCTATAATGCTTCTGATTGTGAAGATAGAGCTGTCTTATTTGCCTATTTGGTAAAACATATTTTTGGAATACGTGTAGTTGGAGTAAAATATAGTGATCATATCAGTACAGCATTATATATACCGATGCAGGGTGATAGTGTTTTTATAAACAGACGAAAATATGTGCTGGCAGATCCTACATATATTAATGCAAATATTGGACAAGAAATTCCAAAATATAGAGATATTCAACCAGAAACTTTTATTTATGTAGATAGTTTGTAAAAAAAGGTATAAATAATTTATACCTTTTTATATCAATATTTGAATTATGCAAGAAGTCTAATAATCAAAAGCTACTTTATAAGTCGGATCGTCTTCTTCATAGGTACAGTGCGGACCAGCTTTTTTCATAATCTTTTTACAATCTTCACTTAAGTGGCGAAGTAGAATTGTTTTACCGGCATCCTCATATTTTTTGACAAGAGCATCAATTGCTTCAACTCCGGAGAAGTCTAAAACTCTTGCATCTTTAAAGTCGATAACGACCTTTGCAGGATCGTTTTGAATATCAAAATTATCTGAGAAAGTTGTTGCACTTCCAAAGAAAAGTGGACCTTCGAGTTTATAAACTTTTGTACCATCTTCTTCTATATATGTTTTTGACCAGATACGGGCATGTTTCCATGCAAAAACAAGTGCAGAGATAATAACACCGGCAATGACTGCAACTGCTAAATCTGCAACAATTGTGATAATAGTTACAGTTACCATAACAAAAACATCGGTTTTTGGCATATGTTTGAGGTGTGAAAAACTTGACCACTCAAATGTTCCGATACTCACCATAAACATAATACCAACAAGTACCCCAACAGGAATAGCATTGAGTACATCTGTAAGTGAGACTACAAGTATAAGCAGACCAACAGCAGCTGTAAAGGATGAAAGCCGTCCCAGACCACCGGATGTGTAGTTGATGATAGATTGACCAATCATCGCACACCCTGCCATACCACCAAAAAATCCACTGGCAATATTTCCACATCCAAGAGCAATACACTCCTGATTACCGCTTCCGCGAGTACCACTCATCTCATCAAGAACAGCAAGGGTAAGGAGTGACTCAATGAGTCCTACAAGAGCCATAATAACAGCATATGGCATAACCATAATGATAGCATCAAGACTAAAGAGTGTATCAGGAATAATAAGGTGTGGAAGTTGTCCTTTAAACTCTGTAAGATCGGCAAGATCGCCAACTGTCAAAGTTTGAATACCTCCAAAATAGACAATCAAAGAGATCAGGACTATAGCAACAAGACCAGAGGGTACAGCTTTTGTAAATTTTGGCAATATATACATAATAAACATCGTAATTGCTACGATGGCATACATAATCCAGTTTTGACCTTCAAAGAATTTAAATTGAGCCATAGCAATGACAATAGCCAAACCGTTTACAAAACCATACAGCGCAGGTTGGGGAACAAGACGTATAAACTTGCCAAGTTTTAAAACACCAAAAAGCACCTGAATAGCTCCGGCTATAATGGTCGCAAGAAGAATATAGTTAAGCATATGGATATAGAGTTCATCACCCATAAGTCCCTGTGATTTGAGCAGATTGTTTGCTTCAATAACCAGACCGATAATAACAACAGCAACACTTCCTGTTGCACCACTAATCATTCCCGGCTTTCCACCAATAAGTGCAGTGATAAGTCCTAAAATAAATGCAGTATAAAGCCCGACAATAGGACTCACCTCTGCAATAAAACTAAAAGCTATGGCTTCAGGAACAAGTGCAACGGCAACAACGAGACCAGAAAGAATGTCATTTTTTATATTTGGAGATGTATATTTTCTGATATCGAACAAATTATGCCTTTAGTGAGCTGAGTTGCTCTTGTACTTTTGCTCTTTTTGCCTCAGCTTCTGCAAGGGCAGTACGGTTTTTCTCCAGTACATCAGCAGGTGCATTGGCAACGAAACGTTCATTGTTAAGCATACCATTGAGTTTGCCTATCTCTTTTTGTAACTTCTCATCCTGTTTTGTGAGTTTGTTTATGATCGGTGTAAGATCGATAGAGTCTGTAGGGATAAATGTTTCACATTTGTCTGCAATATCACTGACTGCATTTTCAATTTTACTCTCTGTGAACTCTAAATTTTCAACTTTTGCAAGTTTAGCGATAAATGGCGTCATCATTGCTTTGTCTTTGTCACTGATACCGTCAATTTTTACATAGGCTTTTTCAATCTTTTGATTTGCCATATCAACAAGCACTTTTGCACGGCGAATAGAGACAATAGCATCCATAATGATCTCAAATTTAGCTTCCTCTTTGCGTTGTTTGATCTTATGTGGGAATTTTTTAATCATAATAGATTCCCCATCTTCAAGTGTTGTTCCACTGAGTTGATGGTAGAGATGCTCTGTTATAAACGGCATAAAAGGGTGTAAGAGCTTCATTGCCTCTTTAAAGATTGCACCAAGTTCTACAATGGCACCTTTGTCAGCTTTACTTAGCTCAATTCCCCAGTCACAAAACTCATTCCATAAGAAGCGGTACATTGTAAGGGCTGCATCATTAAACTTATACTCATCAAGATAGTCACGAACTTCTTTTGTTGCAAAGTTTAATCGGCTCATCATATAGCGACCAAGATCACTCTCTACACAAAAACCAGAGAGATCAGGGAAGGTATCTACATTCATTTGCAGATATTTTGCAGCATTGTAGAGTTTGTTTGTAAAGTTACGGTTGAGTTCAAGTTTCTCTTCACTCATTCTAATATCACGTCCCTGTGCTGCTGAAATTGCAAGTGTAAAGCGAAGAATATCTGCTGAGTATTTGTTTACCATATCAAGCGGATCAATAACATTGCCTTTTGATTTAGACATTTTTTGACCATGTTCATCACGAACAAGAGCATGCAAATAGATATCTTTAAATGGTAGCTCACCAATAAAGTGTTCCCCCATCATCATCATTCTAGCTACCCAGAAAAAGAGAATATCAAAACCGGTAATAAGCAGGGCATTTGGATAGAACTCTTTCATATCTTCAGATTTGAAAAGTTTGTCCATCTCTACATCACCATTTCCCCAGCCAAGTGTTGAAAACGGCCAGAGTGCTGAAGAGAACCATGTATCTAAAACATCAGGATCCTGATGGAAGTTTTTAGAAGCACATTTTGGACATGCATCAGGGTGTTCTTCTGTAGAAGCAAACTCATGCCCACAATCATCACAGTAAAATACAGGGATCTGATGTCCCCACCAAAGCTGACGTGAAATACACCAGTCACGCAGCTCACCCATCCATGAGTTGTAGGAGTTGATCCAGTGTGGTGGGAAGAATTGTGCTTCACCTGCATTTGTCTTCTCTATTGATTTATCAGCGACCTCTTTGCGAACAAACCACTGTTTTGAGATGTATGGTTCAACCACATTTTTACAGCGGTAACAGTGACCGACCTGATGTTTGTGATCTTCGATTTTTACGATGAAGCCCTCTTCATCAAGACGTTTTACAATGATGTCACGTGCTGCAAGACGCTCTAAGCCTTTAAACTCACCTGCATAATCATTTAAAATACCTTTTTCATCAAAAACAGTAATAAACTCAAGATCATGACGTTTTCCAACTTCATAGTCATTTTGATCGTGTGCAGGCGTTACTTTTACCACACCTGTACCAAACTCCATATCAACATGCGTATCAGCGATGATTTTTACTTTTCTATCAAGAAGCGGGAGTTGAATCTCTTTGCCTATAAGATCTTTGTAACGTTCATCATCAGGGTGAACCATAACGGCTGTATCACCAAAGTAAGTCTCCGGACGAGTGGTAGCCACTTCAACAAAGCCGCTGCCATCAGCAAAAGGGTACTTGATGTGGTAAAATTTACCATCTTCTTCTTCGTGTTCAACTTCAATGTCTGAAAGTGCTCCATCATGTGTACACCAGTTAACCATATAGTTTCCACGAACGATTAAACCTTCATTATAGAGATGAACAAATGCTTCACGTACAGACTTTTGCAGACCTTCATCCATAGTAAAACGCTCACGCTCCCATGCAGGGCTTACTCCCATTTTACGGAGCTGTTCTGTCATAATTCCGGCAGATTCTGCTTTCCATTTCCAGGCACGCTCCAAAAAGGCTTCGCGTCCGATCTCCTCTTTTGTTTTTCCCTCTGCAAGGAGCTGTTTTTCAACAACATTTTGTGTTGCAATTCCAGCGTGATCGGTGCCTGGTTGCCAGAGTGTTTTATATCCATCCATACGTTTGTAACGTGTAATGATATCTTGGAGTGTAAAAGTGAGTGCATGTCCGATGTGCAGGCGCCCTGTTACATTTGGCGGTGGCATCATTATTGCAAAGTTTTTTCCCTCTTGTTGGATGGCTTTATTGCCATCTACTTCGAAGTATTTTCTATCTTCGCAAATTTTGTAGTATTTGTTCTCTGTTGCTTGTGGATTGTATTTGTTATCTGACATATAATCGCCTTGAAATCTATGATTTAAAATTGCGCGATTATATCTAAAAGTAGGTGAGGGTTTGCTTAGATGCCTGTAACTCTCTTTTTTATCTGAAGTTTATCATTATACATATGTTTGTCGGCATTTTCAATGACTTTTGCTAATTCATCCTTTGCTTTGAAACTGGTAACACCAAAAGAGAAGCTGAGCGTAAATTTTGTATCATGTGCTTTGAGTTTTTTTGTTAAGATATGTTCTCTTGCTTTGTTAAGACGTTTTAATGCAACAGCTTCAGGTGTATTTTCCGGAAAAATAACTATAAATTCATCTCCACCATAGCGAATTACATTTTGTTCAACAGACTTAAGCTGTGCTGCTATAAAAATGAGTACTTTATCTCCTATAATATGGCCATGTGTATCATTAATTATTTTGAAATAATTTAGATCAATGATAGCAAGTGTCCCACCTTTTATAAATTTTTGATCTTCATCTATATAATTGTCATGCAGCCATTTTCTATTGTAGATATGTGTAAGTTCATCTTTATATACAGACTCTTTGAGTTTTTCGACTTCAAGACGCAAAGATTCTGTCTCTTTAAGTACATCTTGAAGGAGGTCTTCATTCTTATCACGCATTGCATTGAGTGCTTTATTTGTAGTTTCTGTCAGTTTATTGGCATTTTGGCTGGTTTGTGATTGGAGATCTGTTAAAAAAGCACACTCTTCTTCGAGAATTTTATGGGCAATTTTATTTTCATTTTCAAGATTAAGGTGATGCTCATTAGCATATTTTGAAAATATAGAAGAGTAGATACTTGGCGTTACAATACCCATTTTTGTAACTGCACTTTGTGTTTCATTTGTTACGATTTGCAATAAGTGATTATTGTTTTGCATCCTCTAATTTTCCTTAAAATTTTATATTTGAAATTCTACCATTATTTATAAATAATAATTCTTTTTTTTATAAAGTAATAATTATTTTTATTCATTTGTTACAATTATGGTCTGGCACTTAGAACACTTTAAAAGTTCCTCGCTATAATTCCGCCATGCCTTTAACCCGTTTAAATGAAGAGCAGTATAAAGCTGCGACTTCCACTGCTAATCAAAATCTTATCATTGCTTCTGCAGGGACAGGGAAGACCTCTACTATTGTAGGGCGTATTGCCTATTTACTTGCCTCAGGAGTTTCTCCTCAAGAGATTTTACTGCTTACTTTTACCAATAAAGCAGCAGCGGAGATGGTTGCTCGTGTTGCAGAGTATTTTGGCGCTGATGTTGCCAAAAAGATAGATGCAGGAACTTTTCATGCGGTGAGTTACCGATGGCTTAAAAAGCGTGATAAACGTGTAGTGTTGAAACAGCAACGTGAACTCAAAACGCTTTTTCGATCTGTTTTTGAGAAGCGTTCTTTTATGCATATTGATGCGGATGTGCAGCCTTATGGAGGGAATCATCTTTATGATCTTTACTCTTACTACCAAAATACAGAACTTGAAAATAATTTTGAATCATGGCTTCTACAAAACTACCCTGAACATGAGCTTTTTGCACTAATCTATGCAGATGTTGTTGATGAGTTTGAGGCTTTAAAAAAAGAGTATGGATTTTTAAACTTTAATGATCTGCTTTTGGAGTTTCGTGCAATGGCAAAAGATACAGAACTGGGTTATAAAGAGGTACTTGTTGATGAGTATCAAGATACCAATGCTTTGCAGGGTACTCTTATAGATGTTATGAATCCACCTTCACTCTTTTGTGTGGGCGATTATGATCAAAGTATCTATGCATTTAATGGTGCAGATATTACTATTATAGGTTCTTTTACGAAAAAATATCCTGATGCCGTTGTCCATACGCTGACAAAAAATTACCGCTCAAGCAAGCCTATTTTATCTCTGGCGAACAAAGTTATAGAGATAAATGAGAGAATCTATCCGAAAAAACTTGAAGTAACACGAACCGATATTACAGAGCCACCAAAACTGCTTGCTTTTGATGAACTGTTTGATCAATATCATGGTGTGGCAGACAAGATAAGTCAAAGTACTACTGCGCGTGAAGAGATAGCCGTTATCTTTCGCAACAACTCCTCTGCGGACGGTATAGAAGTAGGGCTGCGTGAGCTTAATATAAACTGTAAACGCAAGGGTGGAACAAGCTTTTTTGACTCACGTGAGGTAAAAGCTGTTTTGGATCTCTATACACTTCTTATCAATGAGTCGGATATGATGGCTTTTATTCACCTTTTTGAGTTTGCACGAGGCATTGGATCTGCTATGGCAAAAGAGCTTTATATCGCACTCAAAGCTCTTGGGCAGGGGAGTATATTTTATGGTCTTTATGCGCCTGATGAGTCACTGAAAAATCCTTTTGAAAAACGCAAGCTTAATCACCAGCTTGGTCTCTTTGATGATTTTTTGGAACTTGGTGCTGTAGGGAAGTATGCAAAACTTGGTTTTGAAGCAAAGTTTATGAAAAATCCTATACTTAAACACCCTAAATTAACAAAAGAATCGGCAACTTTCCTGCATAATTTTTATCTGCTCTTTCGCGATTTAAAAGGGATTAAACAGCCTAAAACTATTGTAAGAAAAATTGCAACTTCTGAGCTCTTTAAATATATATCTGATTATCTCTCAACTAAACGCGCAACACTTAAAGATGGCTCTATTGATGAGAAGCAAAAAGAGGAATCTCAGGTTCGTATCTCACGTAAGATGCTTCTGCTTCAAGAATTGGCAAATCCTTATAACGAGCATGAACGTTTTTTAAATGCGATGATACTTGGATCTTCTGATCTTACGCAAGGAGAAGGTGTAAACCTTTTGAGTGTTCATGCAAGTAAGGGTTTGGAATATAAAGAGGTCTATGTTGTTGATCTAATGGATGGACGTTTTCCAAATAGAAAACTGATGCAGCGGGGTGGGAGTCTGGATGAAGAGCGGCGTCTTTTTTATGTAGCTGTGACGCGTGCAAAAGATATTCTCTATCTCAGTTTTGCAAAATATGACAAGATGAAAAAACAGAACTTTTTGCCAAGTCAGTTTTTATATGAGGCAGGACTTGTTGCAAAAGATGAGAATTATCGTGCTCTTGTGATGAAAGAAGCGGATAAAGAGGAGAAATAAGCTAAAAAATAATTTTCAACTTGTTTTTATAAATAAATTACAATAAATAAAGTATAATAAATTTCTTGTAAAACTCTCTGTATCGAGGAGTTTAAAAATAAATTAATAAACAAATGAGTAGATATGAATTTTACGCTATTAAAA
>JAMOSE010000112.1 GCA_027063215.1 Sulfurimonas sp.
TTTTTAATAAATTTATTTTTTGTGTAATTACATCAAACCAGTGTCCCGAATCTTCTCCAAAACCACCGATCTTTTTTGTTTTAAAGGCGATATCACGCATACGATTTACTTCATCAACTGCTTTCCCAGAAACTGTATTGTGATAATATTTTACGACATTTCTGCTTGCTGCTTTTTCAAAACTGTCAAGATAGTCATCCTGTTGTGTTACTAACATTACAAACTTATCTTTCATACCCGGCAAAAATTTGTTTCTTGCAAAAGTATTACTCATCACTGCTCGCTCAATTCCAGCGCGCTCTTTTGCCATATCAAAGTTATACCATGCAAGCAGTGAACGGGCTTCATTGACAGTTTTTGCATCTTGTGCCATAGCTCCAAGAAAATTTAAAAAGAGTGCATGCATATTTGTATAGTAACCAATAACTTTTTTTCCACCCATTGTTAAATTCAAAGCACCCTCTCGAATAGTCTCTAACTTATCTAATTCATCTATTGCCTGATTAAGCCATTTTCTTGAAATATAGTTGATTTTTGACTTGTCCGTACGATTAAGAATTTTTCTAAACTCTGCTAGTTTTACATTAGTAAGAAGCTTTTGTGCAGGAAGCCTTTTTACAAATTTTTTGCCTTTACTCCCCACATAACCGGCTGTTGCACCTCTTTCTTTTTGGGTTTCATGCACAAGATTACTTACAGCAACTGCTAAGCGTGCCTTTTCTTGTAAATCTGATGATGTAATATTGAGATGCGCAACTATATAGTTTTCCGTTTTTTTCAATAAACCGAGTTTTTTGGAAATTGTATCAAACCAGTATGTTGCATTAACACCAAAGCCACCAATTTCCTTAGCATTTAAAATTACATTTCGAATACGCTGTACCTCTTTTACAGCCGGACTTTCATCCAATAGTGAATGAAAATATGCTTTTGTGTCAGGATCAGAATAATCATTAAACGTTTTCATAAAAGATTTTTGCATACTTATAAGATCTGCAAATTTTTCTCGAGAATCATCTACAAAATAATCATGAACCAAAATATTTGCTCCGACAGCTCGCTCAATTCCAGTTCGCTCTTTTGCCATTAAAAAACTCAAATATGCAATGATCTGCTTTGAAATTTCAGGAGTAGAAGGCATTGCTGAAACTTTAACAATAATCATCAAGAAATCGTTATTCATATTTGTATAGTATGTAAGAGCATCTGTTACAGAAATTTGCAATTTAAAAATTTTATCACGCATACTCTGTAACTGTGAAGCATCTTGATATGCTTTTGAAATAACATCACCAAGAAACTCCGGTCGATCTAAATTCTCTTTGGCTATATACGCTTTAATCGCATGCAACTGCTTATCTGTCAGCTTTCTCTGCTCAATTAATTTACTTTTGTACTTTTTACCTTTACTCCCAAGATAAACAGCACTCATCCCTCTCTCTTTTTGTGTTTCATGCAAAAGAGATGAGATATGACGCAATAAAATAGACGACTTGTCAGCCACTTTAAAAGTCTCCAACTCCAAGTACTTATTGTACATCAGAACAGAAGCCAAAACTAAAATCATTATAGTAGGAATTAGGATCTGAAGAATTAACTTCAGTCGAATAGATAAGTTGTTTAACACAAGAGAGCCTTTTTTAATAATATAGGGCTATTATAATATTTCTTATGCTAAAAAACTCTTAAAATCTTTTTCCATAATTAAAAATTTGCTTATATATTTTTTAAAAATAATTTTTTTAAATATCATATAATATCTACAAACTCATTTCCCTCTAAAGCACCTATAAGTGACGATCCAACACGTATAGAAGAATCAATAACAACATTATGCAATTTTGAGACTATGGTAACTTTGAGTGGTCTGTTTCCCGGATTTTGTCTGATTGTGGAGTAGAGTTTTTCTAACATATCAAAATCATTTAAGAGTCTTACTGCTAGATTTATCGGCTCAGGTGGGGCTTCTTGGATCTCTTTTTTGACCTTTTTCGTCTCACGTTTTGCATCTTTGAGTGTCATCAGTTTCGTAACATTGAGTCGTGGTCCAAAGTCTGTATGGGTAATACGGGCTTTAAATGCCACCGGCTCTTCAAGGTTCATATCTTGGAGCTGTTCAAGCTTGTCTGAAAAAAGCATAATTTCCATATTTCCGTGAAAGTCCATAAGGTTGACTATCCCAAAGGTATTGCCTTTTTTAGAGACTTTTTTTGTAATCTCTTCTACTTTACCGATAAAAATAGCATAGGATCCGTCTTTTATATTTTCAAGTTCTGAAGAGAGTGTATAATTGAGTTCATCAAGTGTCTCTCTATACTCATCCATCGGGTGTCCTGAGACATAAAAACCTAAAGTATCTTTTTCAAACTCCAGTATCTCTTTGAGTTCATACTCATCAGAATTTGTAAGTTGTAATTCAACTGTTGTTATCTCATCATCATCTCCAAAGAGACTTCCTACTGCATTTTTCTTTGCTTCACTTGCTTTTTTTGCAGTATCTACAATAAGTTCTATCTGATCCAAAAGTGCTTTTCGAGAGTATCCGTATCTATCAAATCCACCTGACTTTATAATAGACTCAATAACCCGTTTATTTACTTTAGACGGTTCAATTCTATTGACAAAATCCTGTAGTGTTTCATAATCTCCATTTGCTTCTCGCTCTTCAAGCATTGCATGAATGGCAGCTTCTCCAACACCCTTAATGGCACCCAAACCAAATAAAATAACCTCTTGTCCATCTTTACTGATCGCTGAAAATTCCAATTGTGAATCACAAATATCTGGAGGACTTAGCTCAATACCCATGCGTTTTACTTCATCAATATAACGAACAACTTTGTCAGTATTATCTTTATCACTTGTCAGCAGTGCCGCCATAAACTCATTTGGATAGTAGGTTTTTAGCCAAGCTGTTTGAAAGGTAACCATTGCATAAGCAGCAGAGTGAGATTTGTTAAAACCATAACCGGCAAATTTTTCAATAAGATCAAAGAGTTTTGAGGCTTTATCATAATCATAGCCCTGTTTTGCAGCACCCTCGCTAAACTCGGCATTATAAACCGCCATATCTTTTTTCTTACCCATAGCACGACGGATAATGTCAGAATAGCCCAGAGAAAATCCACCAATAGTCTGAACGATCTGCATAACCTGTTCTTGATAAACAATGACCCCGTATGTGTTTTTTAAAATCGGTTCCATTGAGTCAAAAGTGTACTCAATCTGCTCACGCCCATGTTTACGTTCAACAAAACTATCAAGCATTCCAGACTCCATCGGTCCCGGACGATAGAGTGCGAGTACCGCGATTAAGTCCTCAAAGCTATCGGGTTTTAGACGACGATTAAGATCCTGCATACCACTTGATTCTATCTGAAACATCCCGACAGTATCACCACTTCGGATGATCTCATATACTTTTGGATCATTTTCATCAATGGTGTGCCAGTTTACATCAACATCATATCTTCGTTTAATGAGTTTTACTGCATTTTGAATAACATCAAGCGTTTTTAAACCCAAGAAGTCAAATTTGATCAGATCAACATCTTCCAAGTAATTCAGCGAATATTGCGTTACAAAGGTATCTTCCCCACTTGGCTTATAAATAGGTGTCTTTTTCCAAAGCTCTTCATTGCTAATCACTACACCCGCAGCGTGCATACCAGAATTTCGTTTTAAACCTTCTAGTTTTTTGGCAAACTCCCAAACACGCTTGGCTTGTGGATCTGACTCGACAAGCTCTTGAAGCTTTGGCTCTTTTTGATACGCCCCCTCTATAAACTCACCCTTTTTCATCTTACCGTTCAGTGTAATACCAAGCTCATCAGGGATCAGTTTTGCCATCTTGTCCGCTTGTGAAAGAGGCATATCAAGGACACGGGCAACATCGCGGATAACCCCTTTTGCAAGCAGTGATCCAAAGGTGATAATCTGTGCAACCTGATTGCGTCCATATTTTTGAACAACATAGTCAATAACCTCTCCACGACGTGCCTGCATAAAGTCCATATCGATATCGGGCATACTTACACGTTCAGGATTTAAAAAACGCTCAAAGAGCAGATCATACTTCATCGGATCAATGTCAGTAATCTCTAAAGAGTAGGCAACAAGACTTCCAGCAGCACTTCCCCGTCCGGGACCTACAGCTATGCCCATCTTTTTAGCCTCTTTAACAAAATCCCAAACGATCATCATATAGCCCGGAAACTTCATAGAGTTGATGATATCCATCTCAAAATCAAGCCGTTTTCTATACGCATCATGACGAGAAGGATCGACAATTTTCAGACGCTCTTCAAGCCCCTCTTTACACTTGTAGACAAAGTACTCGGCATCATTCTTGTCAGCCGCACTCATCCACTTTTTCTTCTCCTCTTCACTTGCATCTTCAGGCAGAGGCGCATCATCTTCATTGTTAATCTCAACCCCTTCTGCATGCGCATACTCTTGTGTAAATTTAAAATGCGGTGGTGTCGGTGTCTTTACAATAGGGACAAAATCTTCACACTTATCTACAATCTCCTGTGTATGCTCTAACGCCTCAGGTATATCGGCAAACAGACGTGCCATCTCCTCAGGAGATTTTATATAGAATTCATGGACGGAGTGGCGCATACGGTTTGGATCATCATAGAGTTTATTCATCCCTATACACATAAAAGCCTCATGATACTGTGCATCATCAGGATAAGTATAGTGGGTATCGTTCGTTGCTACGAGCTTAATGCCTGTCTCTTGAGCAATTTGCAGTATCTGTTTGTCAATGTTGAGCTGATCGCCAATTCCGTGACGCATCAACTCCAGATAAAAATCATCGCCAAAAATAGCCTGATATTCACGGGCAACTGCAAGTGCAGCATCATAACCGCCTGCTCCATTTTTAAGATTTCGCTCACTGAGATTTAAGTGCCAGTTTACTTCACCCTGCAGACATGCAGAGCTGCATATCAATCCTTCACTGTGTTCTTGTAGCTCTTTTTTATTGATACGCGGAAAGTAGTAAAAACCCTCTATAAAAGCTTTTGAAGAGAGATACATCAGATTTTCATATCCTACCTTGTTTTTAGCATACAAACAGATATGAAAACGCTGTTTTGTACTCTTATCACCGAGTGTCTCACCATTATGAATGTAACCCTCCATCCCGATAATGGGCTTCAGCCCTGCATCTTTCATCTGCTTGTAAAAATCAATAGCACCAAACATATTTCCATGATCGGTCATAGCAACAGATGTCATACCTAGTTCTTTTATGCGTGAAACAAGGTTTGAGAGCTTATTTGCTCCATCTAAAAGGGAGTACTCTGTATGAAGATGTAAGTGTGTAAAGGGAAGTTGTGCGCTCAATATTTATGCTCTCTTACTTATATAATTTTAAAAGGATTATAGTTGAATTATCCTATAAACTTATTTAAGAAAATCACTTTAATGAAGCAACACAGTTACGACCAGACTCTTTTGCTGAGTAGAGCATATTGTCACATCTTTTTACAATACTATCTAGCGTATCTCCCTTTCTATATTGTGTAACACCAAAACTGCAGGTAACGGAGAGATTATTATGAAAAGTCGCTTTTTCAATAACAAAACGAAGTTTTTCGGCAAACATCTCTGTCTGATAGATATTTGTCTGTGTAATTATCATAAACTCTTCTCCTCCCCATCGTGCAAAGATATCAACATCTCTTGTATGCTGTTTGATTAAAGCTGTTAACTCTTTTAAGATGATATCTCCGACATCATGTCCATATGTATCATTAATTCTTTTAAAATGATCAATATCAAACATAAGCAAAGAGAAAACATTCCCGTAACGCTCTGCTTTTTGCAGTTCTTGTTGAAGAAAAAATTCAAATCGGTTACGATTAAAAATCTGTGTTAATGTATCGAAGTTTGCACGTTTCTCAAGTTCTTGCTTTAACAAAAGATCTTTTGTTATATCTCTAAAGAGAATAAAAAACTTGTGAGAATCTTCAATCTTTTCAATTTCAACAGAAAAAATACGCTCTTGCTTTTTGCAATTGAGCATTTTTACCTTATGTTCTTCATTTGGATGCTCTTTGACATATTCAATCCAATCCATACCGTTACCATTATGTTTTGCCAAATAGCCATCTACTTCTATAAACATATCACAAATACAATCATGCTCACTCTTATACTTTTCCAGATTATCGTAACAAAAAAAGTCTAAAAATGCACGATTTGTATCTACAATGCCTTTACCGTCATTAACCACTATCAAATCATGTTGCAGATCGATCAACTCTTTAAAATAGCGTCTGTTTTGCAGTTCTTTATAGACAAAGAACCCTAACATACAGCCAAAGAGTGTTATAAAAAACATCTCTAATATAAATGTATCTTTAAAATGTTCTAAAAGAGAACTGTTGAGATGCACTAAAATATATGCAAAAATCTTACCCTCAATATCTTCAATAGGATACACAACAACGGCATAATGCGATCCTTTAAAACTATAATCAATGACAGACGGTTTCGTTTGCTTAAGAGCATTTTTAAAACTGTCTAATTGTTGGATGTATCTAAATCTCTCCTTCTCTATACTTTTAGCATCATGATCTTTTTTCATATAAAATATATCTGTGCCTATCTTTACTTTATTGTAAAACTTTTTAATTCGTTTATTTTGAATTAAATTTTCTAAACAATCTGCACCAAAAAGAGCTTGATATGCATCACCATAAAAATTTTGCATTTCATGGATTAAAGATTGTGAATCAACACTGTACTCATAACTTCCTATAAAATCACCATCATAAAAAAGCGGATATTGAAAACGATATGAATCCTGAAAGACTCCAATCTCAAAGCCCTTTTGAAAGGAGAATGTTTTGTAGAGTTTTTGTAAAGAGTACCTTTGTTTTATTATTTTGTCATCATGTGCATATGGTTTATGAAAACGTAAAAGAGAACGACCTTCTTTATCAAAAATATGAAAACCACTCAATCCATTGAGTTTTTCATAATTAAAAAAATCCATAAATTCATTTAATAAGATTTCTCTAATTTCATCTCGTTTTTCTTTTGAAGCACCGTTGGCTTCATACACAAGTTTGGCAATTTTATCAGAGTGTCTTGCATATGCATCATCATATGTCATTTCATATGCATTTACAGCACTCTCTAATGAGTTTTGAACAAGTTTTATACTCTCTTGATGGTACTCAGTTTTATTTGTAAGATATATATTATAGAAGTAAGCAGCGAATAAAAATTCATACATGATAAAAATAAAAAGATAATATCGAATCATCTTAACCACCCACCTTCTTGAAATATTCTATAACTTTACTTATATTTACTTTATTTTAACATTAAAGTGTTTATGATTTCTATATGAAAGCAATTTTACTAACCCTCTTTTTTTTAACATTTCATCTTTTTGCTTCTGATACATTGGTATTTGGAGCTATTGCAACAGTTAATCCGGAGATTATGAAAAAAAAATTAACACCACTGATGAAAGAGATAGAAAAAGCTACAAATAAACATCTCATCTTTAAAACCGGATACAATTATGCAGATACAATCAAAAAATTTGCAGATGGAACATTTGATATAGGCTATATTGGACCGGCACCATACATCAAAGTAAAAAATATCAATAAAAATGCTCTTATCTTGCTAGCAGGAATCAAAAACTCACAAAAAAGTCCCTTTAGAAGTGTTATTTTTTCAAAAAAAGGATCAAAATACCGTACATATAACGATTTGAAAAATCAAGATTTTGCATTTGGTTCACCAAACTCTACCCTCTCCTACTATGTTCCAAAATATATGCTTCAAAAAGAGAACATTGCGCAGGAGATAAAAAGATTTCGTTTTATGGGCAGACATGATAAAGTAGCACAATATGTTATTATGGGCAGATATGCAGCCGGAGCTGTAAAACAATCTGTTGCAAACAAATATGCAAAATATATACAGGTAATTGCAACAAGTAAACCACTTGTAGGCTTTGCCATTGTTGCAAGCACAAAATTAGATCCAAAAACCATAAAAAAATTACAGCATCTTTTTGAAAATTTTCATAATATAAAAGCATTAAAACAGATCAAAAAAAGTGCTATTGGATTTGAAAAAAGAGAAGATAGTCAATACAACAGACTACGAAAAATTATGCAAGAGGTAGATAAATACAAATAAATCTATCTACCTTTTACAAAAACTAACTAAGAAGTTCTTTCCAAGCTTTTTCTATTTTGTTTGTCATTTTTTTGGTAATACCTTTTACCTCTTGTAAAATAGAAGAGTTTTGATGGATCACACCTACTACATCGTCAACACTTCCAAAGTGTTCAAGAATAGCTTTTACCTTTTTCTTTCCAATTCCCTCAATAGAAGTCAAGAAATCATGTAATTCATCTTTTGTAATAGTTGCATCCGTCTGTGTTGCTTCATTGGCTTCATCTTTGCCTTTTGGATGTGGAACATCTTTGGCAGACTTTTTGCTTTTACTTTTTGCAGGATTGAGTGCAAGCTTATCTTGATAGTTGTAGATCTCACTTGGCCACTCTTCATGCCATCTGCGTTTTACATCATACATTTTGTATTTTTTATCGAGTTTATGAATGTAAACCTCTTTACCGCCATAATTTTTCTTTTTCTTACCAAAGTATGCACCATCATAACTTGGAGAGTATTCCCCAAAAGTAATATGACGCATAGTACGAAGGAGTGAGCTGTCAATCTTACCAAGCTCTTCCCAGTTAAACATAGGAATAGTTGGTTTTCTAAAACGCCCTTCACTCAGACTCCACATAATGTACTGACCAATCCAGTCACGAATATAAGGAAATGCAGCAAACGCAGTCGCACACTCTAAGATACGAACTTTACCATCTTTACCATAAGCGATATCACAAGCCCAATACTCAGCACGAGCAGCTTTTGAAGTCTTAACAGCCAGATCAAGCACAGATTTTGGAACATCCATATAATCCATACTTCCACCCTGAGAAGTATTTGTAAGCCACTCACCCTCCGGTGCACGACGCCAAAAGGCACATACAGGTTTATGACCGATCAACATTACACGAATGTCAGCTTCCATCGGTACAAAATCCTGAAAATACATAGGGTGGTATTTTTTCTCTGCAAAAAGCTCTTTTGCTTCATCATAAGAGTCAACTTTATGTACAAAATAGCCACCATAATTTGATGGTCCATATGATTTTTTTACAATTTTAGGGTACTTTGTTTTTTTAAGGAACTTATAGGCATTATCATGATTATAGTAGATATATGTTTTTGGAATAGGCAAACCGTATTTCCATGCAAAACGTGTTACATTCTCTTTTGATTTGTTTGAAAACTGTGTATCAAGTGATGGAATAAAACGAACATGAGGCAGCTCACGAGCTATTTCTCGAAATGTTTCATATGCAGTCGCAGGAATATTTCCAATCAAAACATCAATTTTCTTACGTTTCACCTCTTTAATGAAACGATCTTTATCATTTTTCCAGTGATATGTTACAGTTTCTATCTTGTTTGGCCACCCTTTAAAGTTTGAGTGATCAAAAAAACGCAGTACATAATCTAAATATAAAAAGCCTAATTTTGGTAGTTCTTTATTGCTAAGTCCCATTGTATTTTCCCTTATTTTTGTAACGCTTTTATCCATGAAGTCATCCATTGATTAACTTCTGGTCGCGGTGTCTCTAAAAATTCAAAGACAAAAGAGTCTTTGAGCTCACAAATTGCAATAGACTTTGGACGAAATGCCAAAATCTCTATATTTTTGATCGTATGTCCGAAACAAAAAAGCAGATTTCTTGCATTCACAATCGTCTCTAAGATCTCTCCACCCATCTTTTTTGTATGTGCATAGTGATCAAAGACAGTGATAAAGCCACCTTCAGGATTGGCTTCTATCTCTTTTTTGAAATGCTCTATAATATCATTGATATCTGTGTACTTCATCTCACTTTTTGCAAATTCAATAGCGTACATTGGGTGCGTATCAAGAAGAATTGAACGTTTCATTACTTAACCTTTTCTAAATATTCACTGTCAACAGTATTGACTTTTACAGTATCACCCTCTAAAACATGATACGGTACTTGAATGACTGCACCACTCTCTAGGGTTGCCGGTTTTTTACTTCCACTTGAAGTATCCCCTTTAAAGTTTGGTGGAGTATCTGCGATCACAAACTCCATAATTTCCGGTGCCTGAACAGAAATAGCTTCACCTTTATAAAAAATGATATCTACATTGATTCCATCTTTAAACCATTTTGAAGCATCATCACATTGCTCATACGAAAGACCAAGTTGATCGTACGTATCATTATCCATAAACTGGTACATATCACCATCATCATAAAGATACTGCATCGTTTTGTACGTAATTTCAGGTACTTCAAACTTATCCCCTGCATGAACAGTTTTCTCAACGACTTTACCGTTTAAGAAACTCTTGATTTTCATACGCACAAATGCAGCACCCTTACCTGGTTTTACATGTTGAAATTCTACAACTTTGTAAGGAACTCCATTTACAACCAAACGAACATTCTTTTTAATATCGCCCATACCGATAGTTGCCATTAATACACCTTTAAAAATATTTTTAACAATTTTACAATATACTTCTTGCATAACCCCTTAAATTTCAATACTTCTTTAACATATTTTTCTCATCGCTGTTATACTTAAGTTTACTTTGAAATGGCAATATGCTTTAGTCTATACCATAAAATACCGACATATTCATGCATTGCAAGCGTAGAGACATAAAAAG
>JAMOSE010000113.1 GCA_027063215.1 Sulfurimonas sp.
GGAGTGATCACCTGAAAATAGTTAAGATACTCTTTAATAAGTTTATTGCTTAAGCGATAGCGTGCTTTTTCTATACTCGCAACAACCCGCTGTAACATCTCGGCAATGATATCTTGCGAATTTTGTTCACGCAAGGCTTTGAGATCCTCTTGAGAAAGCTGGTTTTTGAGTGCATAGTAGTTGGCAATAGTAATATCTACAAACTCAAAATCTTCATACTCTCCTCTATACTGCGGTACATTTCCCTGACGGATCTCATTGGCAATGAGGGTAATCGCCTGATCTTCACTCTGTCTGTAGATCTGTGTCAGTTTGACAATAGGTGCAAGTTCAAGTTGCAGTACATCGCTTAAAACATTCCCCGCTCCAATAGGCGGCAGCTGTGCATCATCTCCTACAATAATAACGATGGCTTTGTTGGAGATCTTCCCCATAAGCCGTGCAAAAAGAGTTGAATTTATCATAGAGGCTTCATCTATAAGCACTACCGAATAGGGAAATTTATCTGCCTCTTCATGTTTGACAAGCAGAGACTGAATAGTAGCAGAATCAAACCCTGTCGTATCACTGATGCGCTGCGAAGCTATACCACTAAGCGCACAGGTAATGATCTCTTTGTTATCATAACGGGTATTTAAAAGCTCTAAAATAGTCTTAGAGGTTGTACTCTTTCCAGTACCGGCATACCCAACCAAAAAAAGCAGGGATGCGCCATTGTTTATAATCTCTACCGCCTTTTTTTGCTGCTCACCGAGTTTCAGATCAGAGTCTGCTAAAAAAGCATCCAGATCTTTTACAAAACCGCCACTGTCCATCTTTGCACGCTTTGTAAAGGTATCATACAAAAACTTCTCTGCATCATACAGCCGTGCAGGAGAGAGGCGATCATTTTTCATCATCACAATGCTCCCCTCACCCACACGCTCAACCAAAGCAGCCTCATAAAGATACTCTTTGTTATAAAAGCTAAGAAGCTCATCAAGCCCGCTAAAAAGCAGTGATTTGGCAATACAGGAGTTCCCATTTGCCTCACAATAGTCCAAAAGCAGATAATCCATAGCAGCACTTATTCGATTTTCATCTTCTTGATCAATGCCCATCTTGAGTGCCAACTCATCAGCACGCTTAAAGCCTATGCCATTAATACGTGTTAAAACATAAGGATTTTCTTTGATTTTAGTGCAGGGTTCATTTACATCTTTCATAGCCGTAGCAATGGTAGTCAAAAGTGTTGAAGAAACATTAAAAGGGCTTAAAAATTCACCGAGTTCCCGCATAGAGCGAAACTTCTTCCACGAATCCTGAATCTTTTTCAGACGCTTCTCTTTGATCCCTTTAACCTCCAAAAGCTTCTCTATATCATTATCAAGTATATTGACAAGCTCCTCTGCTCCAAAATGTTCTATTAAGTCTGCTGAGAGTTTTTTGGTAAAGCCTTTGATGATTTTATTTAAGAAGAAAAAGAGTTCGTTTTGGTTTACTTTGATAGAGTCAAATTTAAAAGTACGCCCATACTTCTTATGCTCGTGCCACTCCCCCTCTAAGGTAATAGCCGAACCTTTAATATTTTCTATGGCACTCTCATAATAGATCCCACT
>JAMOSE010000114.1 GCA_027063215.1 Sulfurimonas sp.
AATCTGCAAAACGCTATATGCAAGCAGCAGAGTCTATCTGGGAAATGATTGAAGAGATCAATGCTAGTGGTGGTGTTGATAATGAAGCAGTACAGCCTACAACACCTCCTGGTGTATCAGCTTGTTCTATGTAGGTGAGTTTTTTAATAGCGATAGCGTAAAATAATACGTTATCGCTATTATTTTTTTGTATAAATAACTGTTTTATTTCTTCCTGTAGTTTTTGCAGTATAGAGAGCTTCATCTGCTAGTTTTATACAATTCCAGATATTGTCTGTATTTTTTGGAAACTCTGCAATCCCTATGCTGAGTGTTTTATGAAAAATTTCTCCGTTATTTCCATGAAATTCGATAGCCTCAATAGCATCTTGAAATTTTTTTGCAATAGTATATGCTACTTTTGTATCTGCATAATGTAATAGTACCATAAACTCTTCTCCGCCATAACGAATAGCTAAATCAGATTTTCGTATATTTGTTTGCAATACCTCTGCAATGGCTATAATAACTTTATCTCCAATATCATGTCCATAGGTGTCATTTACTTTTTTAAAGAAATCAATATCAAGCATTAAAACAGTAAAAAATTCACTTTGTCGTTGAACTTGGTTTATAAATTTATCAATAAAGTTTTCCAGAAATCTTCTGTTATAGAGTTGTGTCATAGGATCAATAATATTGAGATGTTCTATTTTTTGTATATATTGTTGAATTTTTCTAAAATAAAAGAGATTTAGAGACAGAACAATGACTATAGAGAGGATACAAATAAGTATAATAAGTGATTTTATAAAATTTTTTTGTTTGATTGTGTTTTGATAGTAAAGAGAGAGTTCTTGCATATTTTTATAGTAAAATTTGTTTAGAAAATTAATATTTTTTGTAATGGTATTAAAAATTTCAAATCCATCTGATTGTATAATATCCGTATTAAGAAGTTTATTTCTTATGAATTTTATCTCTTTTTGTTGTGATGCTAAGAGTTCATTAGTAAAATATGAATTGTTAAAATATTGCATTTCCTGAGTATTTTTTAGTAATTCTTCAATCATATAGAGTTGATTTTTTATTTTTATTTTAATGTCTTTATCTAATTTATGCTTGGATACACTTGATGCAAGTCCTCTGATACGTGCAAAATATTCTGTGATATAAGGGAGAGTGTTTGTAATGGTTTTTGAAAGAAGATACTCTTTTATGTCTGAGTTAAGTGTTAAGTGTGCATTATAAGCTGTAAGTTTATATAAAAGTAAAAGTGCTTCTATATCATAAGTATATGTTTTAAAATCAGCTGTAGCTTCATTTGGATGCTTTTTTAAAATAGCTAAAATTTTTTGATTATGAATTTGAGAGGCGAGTGTATAGTTTTGTTTTTTAAGCTTGTTTATTGTATCGACGAGTTTTGCTTCTTTGCTGTTTATATTGTGAAGACCACGTATCTTTTGTAGATTTGTGATAATAGCATAGATATTTTTCATCTTATCAAGTGCACTATTTTTTTGTTCCAGTTGAACAACTTCTTTTTCAACATAATTATATGCATATGTATGTACAATAATAATACCGGAAATAAGCAATACTAAATTTATGATAAGATAAATATATTTTTTTAGCATATAAACTCGTTTATTAAATTTTAACGTAAATCTTCATTTTCACTCATCTCTTTAGCATATTCTACTATTTTATTTCTTCCTGTTGTCTTAGCTACATAAAGTGCTTTATCAGCAAATTTAATACATTTCCATATTGTATCACCATCTTTTGGATATTGAGACATTCCTATACTTATTGTTTTTTGTATGACCTCTCCATCACCAACATCAAAGAGTAAAGATGCAAACGTTTGATGAATTTTTTGTGCTACTGTCAGTGCTCCTTTATGTGTAGCATTATGCAGTAGTACTAAAAATTCTTCTCCACCATAACGAATGGCAAGATCAGATTCTCGAATTGATTCACGAAGCACTTTTCCTATGGCAACAATAATCTGATCCCCTGCATCATGTCCATATGTATCGTTTACATTTTTAAAGAAATCAACATCAATCATTAAAATTGTATATGTTTCGCTGTTACGTTTTGCCTGTTTCATAAATGTATCTATAAATTCTTCTAAAAATCGTCTGTTATAAAGGCCTGTCATTGCATCTTTTAAAGAACTTTCTCGGAGCTTATCAGTAAGAATACGACTTTCTATAACAGGTTTTGCAGCTTCTAGATAATTTTTGATACTTGGTATATGACGATTGATCGCAACAAGCTGATTTTTATCTTTTGTTGTTATTGAAATAATTAAAGAATATTCATCATTGATATCAAAAGGGATACATATATATTCGATATCATGAGAGGAACATGCTTGACAAAGTTGTGTAAACTCTGTTGAAATTACATCTGCTTTTGTTCTGTAGGCACGGCATAACATAGGATTATCCTGAACTTCTTCATTACATATAGTGGATCCGGATGTTATATATATAAGCTTTCTTCCCTTCTCATTTACCTCATAAATCGCAAAATGCTTCAAGTTGAATTTTTTTTGAAATACATTGATTAATCGCTTATAAATACTCTCTTTTGAGAGATCCAGTTCAATTGTTTTTTTAAATTTATAGATATCTGAAAGTTCTTTAATAATTATTTTAGCCTCATTTAAAGGATCATGAGATGCAATACCTCCTTGAGGAATAAAAGTAGCAAGATTATATTTTATATTGCCAAAAGTCTCTTGCATTTTTTGAAAAAGAGTGTTGAGCTGTTGGACAATATTTTTTGCATCACCCTCAACAGTTGTTGTAAAATGATGTGTAAAATCGCCTTTATAAGCTTTTTGAATACCCTCTTGCATATTTGAAAAGAGTTTGAGATAGGGTGTTACATAATGATTAATAAGGAATAAAACAATAATAATAAATATTAGATTAATACCAAGGATTTTTAAGATTGTTAAAAGTCCGGTATTTCGCATATTTGTTATATCAAACTCCATACTGATAACCCCTAAAGTATCACCACGTTTTACGTTATGACAGCTTAGACAGTTTGGTGTTCCAATTGCTGTTGCTTTATATGGAATAGAGACTCTGAGTGTTATCTGATTTGTATCTTCTTTGATCTGTTTTGTCATTATTCCAGATTGTAAAACATTTTTATCCATTGCATCCCGAATTGTTTCGCTTACAAAGCCTGGACCAAATTGTTTATTGACATTTTGTGAACGTACAAGCCAAAGCGATTTGATTTCAGTATTATTTGAAGAGATCTGTTCTAAAAAGTACTGACGCTTGTCCATAATGCCATTGACCATATGTGCAGTTAAACCGTCTTTGACAATGGTAGCCGTTGTTGTTGCTTTTTCAATAGCACTTTTGAGACTGTACTCTCTAAAATTTAAAGAGACATTGATAATCGTTGCTATGCCAAGAGCCAGTAGCATCAAAGCTACAATAATTAAAAGTTTTATTTTACTATTCATCATTATTCTACCGTAACACTCTTCGCCAAATTCCTCGGCATATCGACATCATTTCCAAGACGTACAGAAATTTCCAGAGAGAGGAGTTGTACAACGACCATCATTTCAAAGAACTCTAACATATAATTTGGATGTTTTTTTGTTTGAATAAAGTCATCTGCTTTATCAAATTCAAGTGGACTTATAGCACATACAGTAGCATCTCTTGCACTTAACTCTTCTACATTTGATTTTGATTTTTCATAAAGGAGATTTTTAGGCAATAGTGCAATCGTAAAGAGTTCGGGATCAGCGAGTGCAATAGGACCATGTTTCATCTCACCGCTTGGATATCCCTCTGCATGTAAGTAACTGATCTCTTTGAGTTTAAGAGCACCTTCCAGGGCTAATGGAAAAAAGAGATCTCGTCCTATAAAGAAGAATCCATGTCCGTGCAAGTAACGTTTTGAAAGTCTTTTTATCCGTTCATGCATACTGTCTTGCACTTTTACAGCTGATGGAACAGCACGCAGTAGTTCTATTTGCTCTTTAATTGCAGATTGAGAAAGTGTTGATTTAAGTTGTGCCAAATAAAGACTCAGCATCCAAAAAACTGTTACCTGTGTTGCAAATGCTTTTGTTGATGCTACCCCTTTTTCAATACCGGCACGTGTTAAAATTGTTGTATTTGCCAAACGTACCATAGAGGAGTTGTCCACATTACAGATTACAAGTGTTTTTAATCCGGCTGCTTTTGCCATTTTAAGAGTCTCTAGCGTATCTGCAGTTTCACCACTTTGACTGATTACTACAAAAAGGGTATCTTGTGTCATCATTGGATCACGGTAACGAAATTCAGAAGCTATTTCAACAGAAGTTTTGACTTTAGCGTATCGCTCAAACATATAGGATGCTGTAAGTGCCGAGTGGTATGATGTTCCACATGCACAAAGTTTGATCTCTGCAATGCCATCAAAAAGTTTTGCATCCAACTCTTCAAAAATAACCTCTGTATCACTGATACGACCTAAAAGTGTATCTGCAATAACATGACTTTGTTCATAGATCTCTTTTTCCATAAAAAAACGGTAACCATCTTTTTGGGCTGAAAGTTTGTTGGTAGAGAGTTTTTTGAACTTAGGCTCTACTTGTTGATGATTTTTGTCAAATATAACAATTTCATCTGCAGAAACATAGCCGTAATCACCATCTTCAAAGTAGTTGACATCTGTACAGTGACCAATAAGCGGTGTATCTGAAGATGCAAAATATTTGTCATTATCGGTATCAATACCGACAAGCATAGGAGAGCCATTTTTTGCAAAGAAGATTTTTTTATCTTCTGCTTTTGTTACAAGCAGTATTGCATAGGCACCATCAAGTTCCGAAATAGTTTGTTTAAATGCTTGAAAAGCATCTTCACTTTTTTTGAGATTTTTTTCAAACTGATGAACAATGACCTCTGTATCCGTTTGACTTAAAAATGTGATACCCTCGTTTTGCAACTCTTTTTTTAGTTGGGCATAATTTTCAATAATACCGTTATGAACAACATACGAACTCTCCCCCAGATGTGGATGCGCATTAAGTTCTGTTGGTTTTCCATGCGTTGCCCAACGCGTATGACCAATACCTACTGCAAATTTGTCTGTGATGAAATCTTTGGTTTTTTCTTCAAGATTAACAAGTTTTCCTACAGCTTTATAGCTTGCGAATTCTCCTTCGCTCAGTACGGCAATACCTGCAGAATCATATCCTCTGTATTCTAACTCTTTTAATCCTTCGAGTAAGATCTCTTTTGTATTCTTTTTCCCAATATAACCAACAATTCCGCACATCTAATGAACCTTCTTATTTCTTATTTGATAATTTTTTATAAATGTTATCAATATTATCGCATATTTCATGTTGTTTTTCCATTAAAAAGCTGTCTCTTACTTTATATTTTGAGGAATGAATTTTTGCAGTAACGATATTTATCTGCATCTCCTCAAATTTATGCATTACATAGGCAAGCAGTCCCATTTGATTTTGTGTGTGAATTGTCAGCTCAGCATGGGTCATTGAGTGTTCACAATCAATGTTGATTTCATCCTTTTTGATTTCTATATTTTTAAGTTTTACCTCTTTATTCATATCAAAAGCGGTATCAATAATATCTTGAACTTCTACAAGTTCACTGCCGTCAACATTTTTGATAAATTCGATTTTAAAATATTTAATACCATCAAAAAGTGTAAAGATCTCCATTGAAGCAACATCCAGATGTGAGAGTGTTGCTAATAAAAAGCCTACATTAAGAGGAATTCGTCTATAGATCTCAATAGTCAAAGAGTGTTGATTTTTTGTTGTAAAACTATACTCCTGTGTCTCTTTTGCTTTTTTTGCAATTTCTACAATGTCCTGAGGAGTGTGTTTAAAGAAAAAGAGGTTGGACTCAATTGAGAGTATCTTTTTTTGGAGTAGTCTTGGAAGCAGTTGAAACTCCATAAGGTTTTTCACTCTTTTTTCAATGATAAGCCGTTTTTTGGCATCTGTAATACGTTCTGTATTTTCGGCAATTTCAAGAGCATTTTTATATAAATCATAAAGAAGTTTTGCATTAAAAGAGTTATAGGTATCTCCACCAACTCCGTTAATATCTGCATAGGTTAAGATATAGAGCAGTTTAAGATTTTTTGCATCTTCAACTTTAGACATAAATTTATAGAGTGTTTTTTCATTATGAATATTTTCTTTAAATGCTACACTACTCATTAAAACATGTTGTTTTACAAGTGTAGTTGCTCGATTAGACACGTTTTCATTGAAGCCTATTTGTTTTGCATATTGAAGTATAAGTTTTGCTCCAACTTCACTGTGATCCTGTTTTCTTCCTTTTCCGCTGTCATGAAAAAAGACAACAATTTTTAGTAGTAGTTTTTCTTCTGCTGTAAGTTCAATAAAAAGATTTTGAATAAAAGGCTCTTGGATATGTTCAAGTGCTTCTACACACTTGATCGAATGAATATCAACAGGGTAGTGGTGATAACCGTCAAACTGTGGCAGGTGCATCACTTTTTTGAAGTTTGGAAAAAGCTCTGCAAGAATACCGGCATCATAAAAAAGTTTTAAAAAGGATGCGATATATGCCTTTTGAAATAGCTTTTTTAAAAGAGCATATGTCTTTTTTGTTAAAGGGTGTGCAATTTTTGTATAGGTAAACTGATTTAAAAAGCCTGCATCAAATTTGTAATCATTATCTGGCAGTTCAATTAAAAGCTCAAGCAGTGTGTTTATAGGAAGCGGTTTTAAGTTGTACGAGGCAAAGAGTCTGTTTTTTAAAAGATAGATACCCTTACGAACTCGGGCATGACGAAATTTTGTTATATATTTTGGATCAACAGTGAATGGACGAAGCATTTTTTTGACAAAAATCTGGGTAAAGTTGTTGATACGCCAGCCAGCCTGTAGGACTTTTGAAGCAAATTTTTGCTGTTTGGCAAATCCAAGCATTTCACTGATCTGGGGTATATACTCCAATCGTAGTTTATCTTCTTGTTTGCCTGTAATAAGATGTAAAGCAGAACGGACACGATAGAGAAGTTCGAGTGCAATGCGAAACTCTCTGTACTCTTCATCGGAAAATATTCTTCCACTGAGTTCTTTGATGGTATGGACATTGTAGATAGTTTTTGCAACCCAAAAGATCAGTTGTGAATCACGCAGACCTCCCACACCCTCTTTAATATTTGGTTCCATGGTAATAGGATATTTTTTTCTTCTTTTTTGTGCTTCTTCAATCTTTGCAAATATAAATTCTTTTTGATTATAAAGGCGGATTTTATTGAGTGCACGCTGGGTTGCATGCCATGTAAAGGGTGAACCTGTAATAAATCTGGCTTCCATAAGAGAAGTACGAATAGTTATATCTTCATTGGCTGCTTGAAAAAGATCATTTGTTTTATGGACGCGGTGACCGAGTTTCATTCCTGCATCCATGGCAAGATAGAAAAGCTTCTCAATAATGAGTTCGGTATTGTACCCTGCAACATCTTCGTAGACAAAGAGGAGATCAATATCACTGTGCACACAGAGTTGTTCACGGCCGTAACTGCCAAGTGCTACAATAGCAATAGGGATGTGACTCTTCATAGGAAGGTAGTCTCCAAAGAGCCTGCGAAGCAGAGTTTTGTACATTAATGTGATGATAGAGTCAAGTTTTTTTGTATGTTTTACAAGAAAATCTTTTCCCTGATTCTCTTTGAAAAGTTCAGGGAGTGACTCTTTATACTCTTTGATATACTGTTTAAAAAGTTTGGAGAGTTCAAAGTCAGAACCGTTTCTTTCTATAATATCTTCTATTTGTAATAATAAATCCATATAAGATTATAATAAACTTTGTTATAATCTCTCTTTAAAATCTTTAAGAATAAAAAATGGGGAAATAAAATGAGAATTACAAAAAGGGTGACATTTATCGCAAAAGAGGGCTTTGAAGATACAATGAAAGAACTTTTATCTGCAATGGTAAAGCCGAGCAAAGCTGAAAAAGGGTGTATTTTTTATGAGATATTTCAGTATGAAAACAATCGTCGTAAATTTATGGCAGTAGAGACCTGGGAGAATGAAGCAGCACTGGATGGGCATAAGGCATCTGCACACTATGCAGTATATAAGTCAAGTTATGAGCCATACTGTGAAGAGAAATATACAGATGAATTAGAAGTACTTGGTTAAAGAGTATGGATAATTTATGGATTGACAGGCAGGCAGAGGCTTGCAGGAATGATTTAGATTTACGTGTTTATACTTCAAATCTTTTAGGAGTAAATGATGAATTGGTACTCCATGGTGGAGGCAATACTTCTGTCAAATCAGTTGTAAAGGGTGAAGATGTTTTGTATGTAAAGGGGAGTGGTTGGGATCTTGCAACTATAAAAAGAGAGGGTTTTTCTGCAGTATATCTTGACACTCTTCTTGATATGGCACAACGTGAGTATTTGAGTGACACTGAGATGGTACAAGAGCAACGCGATGCAATGCTTGATGACAATGCACCCAAT
This sequence comes from Sulfurimonas sp., assembly GCA_027063215.1. Taxonomy (GTDB): domain Bacteria; phylum Campylobacterota; class Campylobacteria; order Campylobacterales; family Sulfurimonadaceae; genus Sulfurimonas. The sequence goes on from JAMOSE010000114.1 coordinate 8,503, forward strand.
CCTTCTGTAGAGGCGATTTTACATGCACTTATTCCTTTTAAATTTGTTGATCATACACATGCTGATGCTATAGTGACTATTTCAAACTCCGTCAATGGTGATATCTATATAAAACAGCTTTTTGAAAATTTTTTAATTGTTGATTATGTGATGCCCGGTTTTGAATTGGCACATACAATTTATGAGATGACAAAAGATCTGGATTGGAGTACGATTGATGGGATCATCTTACATAATCATGGAATTTTCACTTTTGATGATGATGCAAAAGTTTCTTATACAAAGATGATCGATGCAGTAAGTCGAGCAGAAGATTTCTTGGATAAAAATGCTGTTGTTCATATAGAACACAACTATGTTCACAGTGAATGTGATATTGCACGTGTAATAAATACTATGAGTGAGTACAAAGGGCATGAGGTGCACATTGCTATTAATCAGACACCTTTAGCAGCCTTTTATGCTTCACAGGAAAATTTACGAGCGTTTGCTTCACGTGGCGTTTTAACGCCGGAGCATATTATTCGCACAAAAAGAGTACCGCTTATTATGGAAGATACGGATCTTATCGGTGGGATAGAACGTTATATAGAGGCTTATAAAGAGTATTTTAACAAGTATGCAAAAGATGAGGTGATGCTTAATCCTGCACCAAACTATATGATTATAAAGAATTTAGCGGTTGTAAGTTTTGGGCGTACGCGTGAAGAGGCAAAGGTTATTTATGACATTGTAGAGCATACGATGTTAGCGGTATTGCGTGCGGATAAGCTTGGGGGATATGAGAGTATCAGTGAAGCAGATAGTTTTGCTATGGAGTATTGGGAATTAGAGCAAGCGAAACTAAAAAAATAGTTTTGTTGAGTTTAGGAACAACACTCCACCTACAAAAAGCTTCTTTGTGAGGCTCAGACCGAAGGGAGGATTTGTCCTCTCAAAGAAGCTTTTTTCCGGTTCTGTTTTCGGCTTCACTCAAAAAATATAAATTTTATAATTATAGAAACGGGATTTCATTATGGATCAACAAAAATACCTATTAGCAATAGACGCAGGAACAGGTAGTATTCGTGCTGTGCTTTTTGATACAAAAGGCAAACAACTCTCTATAAGTCAGCGTGAGTGGGTACACTTGGAAGAAGAGGGTGTGGCTAACTCTATGCGCTTTGATTTTGAGTCGAACTGGCCGCTTGTTTGTAGTTGTATCAAAGAGGCTATAGCAGAGGTAAATCCTAAGGATATATTGGCACTTTCAGCTACAAGTATGCGTGAGGGGATTGTGCTGTATGACAAAGAGGGTAATGAGCTTTGGGGTGTGGCAAATGTGGATGCGCGTGCAGCTGATGAGGTGCGATATCTTAAAGAGCATTTTAGAGGGATTGAAGAGGCATTTTATGCCAAAAGCGGGCAGACCTTTGCTTTGGGTGCTTTGCCACGGCTTTTATGGTTGAAAAACAATCGTCCTGATCTCTATGAGAAGGTAGCATCTATTTCTATGATTGGGGATTGGATACTGGCAAAACTGAGTGGGAAAATAGCTGTTGATCCAAGCAATGCAGGGACTACCGGAATTTTTTCTTTAGGTAAACGTACATGGGACCCACAGATGGCAAAGCGAGTAGGGCTCAAAGATGATATTTTTGTGGATGTTTTAGAGACCGGTGAAGTCTTAGGAAGAGTTAGTGAAGAAGCATCGTTACAAACAGGGCTTAGCAGTGCTACAAAGGTTGTGATGGGCGGCGGTGATGTGCAGCTGGGATCGGCTGGTCTTGGCGTTGTCAAAGAGGGTGATGTTGCAGTACTTGGCGGGAGTTTCTGGCAGCAGGTGGTTAACATTAAAAGTGATGTGGCCCCTCCAAAAGATATGGGGATCCGTGTTAATCCTCATGTTATAGAGGGGCTCTCTCAGGCAGAAGGGATTAGTTTCTTTTCTGGTCTTGTAATGCGATGGTTTCGAGATGCTTTTTGTTCGTTGGAACGTATGGAAGCACTTGAAAAAGAGTGTGATATTTATGAAGTTTTAGAAGCAAAAGCAGCGCTTGTACCGGCAGGATCATACGAGATACTTCCAATATTTTCTGATGTAATGAAGTATGGCAAGTGGTACCACGCAGCACCGAGCTTTTTAAACTTGGGACTTGATAG
>JAMOSE010000115.1 GCA_027063215.1 Sulfurimonas sp.
TATTTTGTTTTACGAGAGTGACGTTTTCTTTCATTTTCTGTAAGATATTTTTTACGAATACGAATGTTTTGTGGAGTAACTTCAAGAAGTTCATCATCTTCGATCCACTCTAAAGCACGCTCTAGTGACATATCACGTGGTGGAACAAGTTTGATAGCCTCATCAGCTCCACTTGAACGTACATTTGACTGTGCTTTTCCTTTGATCGGATTAACTACAAGATCATTTGAACGTGAATGTTCACCAATGACCATCCCTTCATAAACTTTTGTCTGAACACCGATAAAAAGTACACCACGATCTTGAATACCAAAAAGTGAGAATGCTAAAGTTTCTCCATCAGTCATAGAGATCAATGCACCGTAACTTCTAGATTCAACAGAACCGGTAAATGGACGGAATTCCAAGAAAGAGTGGTTCATTACACCCTCACCTTTTGTATCTGTTAAGAACTGCCCACGAAAGCCGATTAATGCACGAGCAGGAATTTCAAACTCAATACGCTGGAAACCTTGCCCCATTGGAAGCATTGATTTCATCTCAGCTTTACGCTTACCAAGACGCTCAATAACCGTACCGCTTAAGTCTTCAGGAACATCGATCACTAAGTGCTCAAATGGCTCACATTTAACACCGTTGATCTCTTTAACGATAACTTCAGGACGAGAGATACTAAACTCATACCCTTCACGACGCATATTTTCAGCAAGAACAGTGATCTGAAGTTCACCACGTCCACTTACTTTAAATTTACCCTCACCAATAGTCTCAAGACGCATTGCAACATTAGTACGCATCTCAAATTCAAGTCTATCTTTGAGTTTGTTAGAAGTTACATGTTTTCCCTCTTGACCTGCAAGTGGAGAGTCATTTACAGCAAAAACAACAGTAAGTGTTGGCTCTTCAATATGCATAGGATCAAGTGCTACCGGGTTTTCAGGATCAGCAATAGTATCACCTACATCCACAGTTTCCATACCGGCAAATGCTACGATATCACCAGCTTCTGCTTCATCAATTTCCATACGATTAAGTCCGTGAAAACCAATAAGCTTAGAAATTTTACCTTTCATCATCTCACCGTCGCTTTTAGCAAGCATAACATTGTCGCCTTTACGAACAGTACCGTTAAAGATACGGCTGATACCGATTTTTCCTACATAGTTATCATAATCAAGTGTAAAAACCTGTGCTTGAAGTGGATTTGCTGCATCCCCTTCAGGCTCAGGAACTTCATTGATGATAGTTTCAAAGATACATTGAAAATTTCCACCCTCTTCATCCATATCCATCTTAGCAATACCATCACGAGCTGCTGCATAGATAACTGGGAAATCTTGTTGCTCATCTGTTGCACCCATAGCTGCAAACAAGTCAAACATCTCATCAACAACACGATCCGGTTCAGCAGAAGGTTTGTCAATTTTGTTAATAACAACGATAGGTTTTTTACCAAGTGCTAACATTTTTTTAACAACAAATTTAGTCTGTGGCATAACACCTTCGTATGCATCAACAAGTACTAAAACGCCATCTACCATTTTAAGAACACGCTCAACTTCACCACCAAAATCGGCGTGACCCGGAGTGTCAATAATGTTAATCTTATAATCTTTATAACGAATAGCCGTATTTTTAGAAAGAATCGTAATTCCACGCTCTTTTTCTAAATCATTACTATCCATCGCTCTTTCATCGTGTTGTTCATGTGAACCAAATGTACCAGACTGCTCTAGTAATCCATCAACCAGTGTTGTTTTACCGTGGTCAACGTGTGCGATTACGGCAATATTTCTAATTTTTTGCATTAAGGGTTTCCTTCTTGGGAAAATTTTTCGCAATTATATCCAAATTTATATTATAAACGTGTAAAAAGCTAAAAGTAAGCAAGGGAGTGCTATACAATAGGGCTGTTTTTTCGCAAATTTGTTGATAAAATAACGCTTTTACAAAAATTCTATCTCTTTTATGTCATAATCTTTATATGTTGATCCATTATCCAAAAAAATTAGATGAAATCTTTAAAAAACTAACTCAAAACTCTATAAAACCTATTATTGTCGGGGGATATGTACGTGATACCCTTTTAAATACAGCATCAAAAGATATTGATATAGAACTTTATAATGTCACATCACTTCAAAATATAGAAAAGATTTTAAAAGATTTTGGAAATATTAACAAAGTAGGCAAAAGTTTTGGTGTCTACAAGCTCCATCTTGATGATATGGAAATCGATTTCTCTTTACCAAGAGAGGACTCAAAACAAAGCAGTGGACATAAAGGTTTTCATATAGAGATAAAAAGCTCACTCGACTTTACAACAGCCGCAAGAAGAAGAGATTTCACTATAAATGCTATGGGTTATGATGTTGTAAAAAAAGAGATTTTAGATCCTTTTGGTGGAAGAGAAGACCTTAAAAAAAGAGTTCTCAGAGCCGTTGATCTACAAAAGTTTGGTGAGGATCCCTTACGTATTTTACGTGCTGTTAGTTTTGTTGGACGTTTTGAACTCTCAGCAGAGAAAAAACTGCATCAACTCTTACAAAAGATGATCCACAATCAGGCACTTCAAGAACTACCAAAAGAACGAATTTTTGAAGAGATAAAGAAACTGCTTCTTAAATCAAAAAGACCCTCTCTTGGACTCTATTTTTTACAAAGTATTGACGGTTTTGTATTTTTTAATGAATTTCAAAATATAAAGAAGAGTGAAATTACTCTACTCTTTGATGCTCTAGAGAGATCTGTCAAACTCTTAAATGATCAAACAGACAAGAGAAAACTAACTGTTATGTTAGCTCTTTTATGTTCAAAGTTTTTTCCAAAGGATCAAGACTCTTTTTTAAATAAACTAACAAACTCCAAAGATCTCAAAGAGGAGATAAAAAAACTCATACAAACAGAGTTTCAACTTTCAAACATAAATGATTATATGATTTATAAACTTGCAACAAAGATAGAAATAGCTCTTTTCATCCCTTATCTATTAGCACTCTTTGCACAAAAACACAATGCTATTACAAAGCTTGAAAAAAGATCAAAAGAGCTAGGAGTTTTTCACAAGCCTCTAGAGCCGCTTGTTCAAGGAAGAGATCTTATTGATCGTGGATTAAAACCTTCAAAAGAGTTTTCTGTAATTTTAAATACTCTTTATGAAAAGCAAATGCAAGGTGAATTCAAAACAAAAGAAGATGCATTAAGCAGCTATTGATTTTCACCCAAAAGATCCATCTTATTTTTAAGAGCCGCTTTTTCAGCTATACTTGCTAAAGCAAATTTAATAGCATCAACAAAACGTGAAGCATAAATATCTTTATTCTCTTTATCATAAAGAGTAATAATATTTTTGTATAGAAGCACAAATTTTTGAATTTGCTCAATCGCTACAAGACTTATTTTTTTATTTTTAGCAATTAATAAAACAAGATCAAAAGCTTTTTTCTTTTTTGAATCCATATCATCACTTTTTATATAATATTCTTTTGTCTTTTTATCTTGTATTATAAGCCTATTCATAAGCTCTATCAAGCCATCTTCACTTACTTTAAAATCTTCTATTTTGCCATTTATGTATGAACGCATTTCAGTTAGATTCATTTTTGATATCTTCTCAACCAATGCTACATGTTCAGCATCTTCTTCAGTAATATCTTCTTTTTTTCTTCCCAAAATATTACCAAACATTCTAAAAGAGCCTATTGTGTAACTATTTTAGAGCTATCAATCTCTATTACAGTATGTACATTTCCACGTGGATTAAAATCAGCAGTCAGTTTCATATATTTTGGTTGCAGTTTTGTTTCTAAAACTCCATAAATCTCATTGGCTGTATTTTCATGAGAAATATGTCGATCACGAAAAGAGTTTATATAAAGCTTTATTGCTTTTAACTCTACAACCCATTTGTCCGGTGTATATTCCAAATAAATTGTTGCATAATCAGGATAGCCACTTCGTGGACAAAGACAGGAAAACTCCGGCAAAGTCATCTTTATAAGATACTCTCGGCTATGTTCATTTGGCCAAATCTCCAAATCTTTTTCTATATCAAATTCACTAATAATTTTTTCACCATACTTCATCTTTTTTTCCT
>JAMOSE010000116.1 GCA_027063215.1 Sulfurimonas sp.
AAACAATCAATACCAATATCTTTTGCAAGATTATATGTTGTTTTATCTTCAAGATTTTTCAACCAGGTTTTTATTCCTTTTTCATGTGCAATAAAATTAAAACCTTCAATTATACTCCGATTCTTTTCTAACTTATCTTTATGTGCGTAATATGTATCAAAACGAATAAACTCTACCTGTAGTTCTCTTAAATACAAAAAACTAGTATGTATCGAAGCTACTCTATCTATTGCAAAGACTACCCCGTACTCTTTTAATGAATTTATTATAGAGTTATATCTGTGAATATGTGGATAATATTGTATCTCAAAAAGCACAAACATAATTTTTGTTTTACTTTGCAAAAGAAGTTCTTTTGCTCTTTTTAAAAATTTTTCATTTCTAAGCGATGTCGGCAGTATATTTATGGCAAAAAATTCATTTTTACCTTTACATTTTTGTAAAACACTCTCTAAAACCATCAAATCAAACTCTATACCAAGACCGAGTTTATTAATGATTTTGAGATAGGTTTTTGGATAAATCAGTTTTTCATTATCTGTTCTTAATTTTACAAAACATTCCCGAAAAAGAGCCTCTTCACCCTCAAAAACATCTTGTGACATAATAAAAAGATCTTTTTTAGCAATAGCATGAATAACAAGCGCTTCTAACTCATTTGGATTGATCAATTCTAGCTGATCTTTTTGCTTTGTATTTTTCTTTTTTTCCAAAATTTCAAAAAGATTCTCTATTAAATAATCCAACTCATGAGAATAGTTTGTATCTGTTATAGCACCTGATATTTTCACTTCTATATCATCAACTTTAAATTCACTTGTTTTTAAACAAATTAATTCTAAAAGTGTTTTATATTTTGTTTTTGAACCTTCAAGTCCTATAATCAGATCACCACCTTTTATATGTCCCATAGGAAAATTTTCTATTCCTTGACTTTGAAGATGCTTGGCTATCCAAAGCACAACCTCTCTTAAAACCTTATCACCATTTTTAATTCCATACAATGCATTTATATCATTTAAATTATCTATACTAAAAAGGATAAGCGTATACTCTTTTTTCTTTGCTATCTCTTCATTGAGGTAATTATAAAAATATTCACGGGTAAAAGTTTTTGTTACTTCATCTGTAATTTTTACGCTAAAACCATTATAGATCAAATAAAATATAAAGTAGATACTCACTAATATAACCAAACTGGCTTCTACATAAAAAGAGCTATGCAAATTTTGATAGTTTTGAATTAATGTATGTGATATAAAAGCTAAAATAAGTGCAAAGATAGGAAGACCAATGCGCAGTGCAAGCCCAAATCGATACTCCCTCTCTTTTGTCTGTGGTAATAACATCTAAACGTCTAAGTGTTTTACATCTTTTGCATGTGTCTCAATGTAGTTACGACGCGGTTCTACTTCATCACCCATAAAAAGTGTAAAAGCGTCACTTGCTGCTTCAGCATCTTCAATCGTGATCTGCAAAAGAACACGGTTCTCAGGTGTCATCGTTGTTTCCCACAACTGTTCAGGATTCATCTCACCAAGACCTTTGTAACGCTGAATATAAGCACCTTTTTTCGCATACTCTTTTACATCATTCAGCACTTCTATAAAGTCCTTCTCAAAACTGATATTCCACTCTTTGATCTTGTTATAGACAAAAGTAGCCTCTGCAAAATGTGGTGCACCAAAAAGATCATCATTAATAAGAAGCTCTTCCATACCACCTTCCGTCTGCACAAAAAGATGGATCTCATTTGTCTCTTCATTGATCGAGTAGGTAAGAATGTTGTTGTTGATCGATTCAAGATACTTTTTGATCTCTTTAAACATCGCTTTTGCATCCAAAGAGATAAGTTCAGGATTTTCAACAAAGTGACGGATCAATCTTACAAGAGAATAACGACGCTCCAGTGCTTCAAGTGATCCCGCATAATGATCAACCATCTTAAAGTAAGCTACAAGATCATCATGCCCTATTCCATCAACCTCTAAAGACTCTACACCATTATCGATCAAAAAGTCATTCATTGCTCTGTCATCTTTAAAGTAGATTTCTTTTTTCTTACCCTTTGTATAGCGGTAAAGTGGTGGCTGAGCAAGATAGAGATACCCTTTTTCTACAATATCACGAAAATATCTAAAGAAGAAAGTAAGTAAAAGTGTTTGAATATGGCTACCATCAACATCAGCATCGGTCATAATGATGATCTTGTGATAGCGAAGCTTCTCTTCGTTATACTCTTCACCGATTCCACATCCCATAGCCGTGATCATATTTGTAATCTCATCAGATTTTAAAATCTTCTCCAAACGTGCTTTTTCAACATTTAAGATCTTACCTTTGAGTGGTAAAATAGCCTGAAATACACGATCACGACCCATTTTTGCAGAACCACCTGCAGAGTCCCCTTCCACCAAGTAAAGTTCACAAATACTTGCATCTTTACTTTGACAATCGGCAAGTTTACCTGGAAGTGTTCCTACACTCATAGAGTCTTTACGACGTGTTAATTCTCTTGCTTTTTTTGCAGCTTCACGACCACGAGCAGCCATAAGTGCTTTACTTACTATTGCTTTTGCTTCAATAGGATTTTCTTCAAAATATTTGTTGAGAGCTTCCCCTGTTGCTTTTTGGATCAAAGGGCGTACATAAGTATTTCCTAGTTTACCTTTTGTCTGTCCTTCAAACTGAGGCTCTGGTACACGAGCTGAAACAATGGCAATTAAACCCTCTTTTACATCATCACCTGAGATTTTGACATCTTTTTCTTTGGCTGCACCATTTTTAGAGTTATAGTTTGCTATAACACGAGTAAGTCCTGCACGAAATCCTGCTTCATGCGTACCGCCATTTGGAGTTCTAATGTTATTTACAAAAGATGCAAGTTTTTCTTCATAGGAGTCATTATACATAAGAGCAATATCAAATTCAATATCTTCAACTTTGCCACTAAAACTGTAAACATTTGCAACAACTTGTTTTTTATTCATATCACTTACATATTGAGCAATTCCACCCTCAAAGTGATAAAGCTCTTTTTTACCGTTTCTTTCATCATTAAATTTGATCGAAATAAATGGATTTAAGTATGCAAGTTCTTTAAAACGTTTTGCAAGATAGTCATATTCAAAGGTTACAGTCTCTGTAAAGATAGAAGGATCAGCAGCAAACTCTATCGTTGTTCCTGTTTTTCTTGTTGTTCCTGTAACTTCAAGAGGTCCTTGTGGAATCCCCATCTTGAAGTGTTGTTCATGAATTTTACCATCACGATAAATAGTCATATGAAGATCACAAGAGAGTGCATTTACAACTGAAACACCAACTCCGTGAAGTCCACCGGAAACTTTATAAGTATCTTTGTCAAATTTACCACCGGCATGTAGTACTGTTAAAACAACTGTAGCTGCACTCATGTTTTCTGTCGGGTGCATATCTGTAGGAATACCACGACCATTATCGCTGATCTTACATGTTCCATTTTTTGTAAGTGTTACAGTAATAGTATCACAATAACCTGCCATTGCTTCATCTATTGAGTTGTCAATTACTTCATAGACTAAGTGGTGAAGACCACGATGTCCGGTATCACCAATATACATACCCGGACGTTTACGAACTGCTTCTAATCCTTTGAGGACTTTAATATTGCTAGCACCGTAATCTTGAGAAGATGTTTCGTTTTGTGAAGAAACTTTATTTTGTTCCATTAATAGACTCCATATATCTTGCCATTGTTGGCATAATTAGAGCTATTTTATCTAAATTTATATAAAAAGAAGTTTTATTGTCATTTAAGAAGGGTCATACCAAATTGTTTTAGATAACAATTGGCATAACAACCGTAATAAAATTTTCATCACGAAGTATAAAAGGAAGATTACCTTCATTGAGTCCGATAGTAAACTCTGAAGAGTTTATAGCATTTAAAAAATCCAATAGATATCGTGAATTGATAGCTATTGAAAATTTTTCAGAAAAATTTGTAGAAAAATGCATTTGCGTTTTTGCTTCAATGTTATCATCACTTAAACTTTCAAAGGTAATAGTATCTTCTAAAAATGAGATTTTAACATCCAAAGAGATCGTAGTAATTTGTTTCAGTGCATCAATCATTGCAGCTTTAGGAAGTAAAAGATTATAAGTTGTTTCTTTTGGAATAATGCGAGAATATTCAGGAAATTTACCATTAATGAGTTTGGTAAAAAATGTATATTGCTCAGAGTGAATAATAAGATTTGTCTCATCATAATAGAGTTCTATGTTATCAAAAAAGAGTTTTTGAATTTCAACAATAGCTTTTTTTGGAATAATAATAGAGAGTTCATTTTCTGTATTGTTTGCGAGTGTAACAACAGCTAAACGTCTTGTATCTGTAGAAACAAAATTAATAGCATCACTTTTAATATCTATAAGTGCACCATTGAGTTCAAATTTTGGATTATTTGTATCAATAGCAGGTGTTATTTTTTTAAGAGATTCTATAAGTGTGTGTGATTCTATTGATATTGGAGGTTTTCCTTCATAGGAAGGAAATTCAGGAAATTCATCATAAGCAAAAGTTGGTAGTTTAAAGTTTGAACTGCCTTGAGAGATATGAAGTGTATCTTGAATAACTTCAAGATTAATATTTCCATCTTTTAATATTTTTACAATGTCAAGAAATTTTTTACCATTAGCTGTTACCATACCATCTTCAATTATATCAACATTATCTGTTGATACATAAAATCCTATTTCATAATCAGTAGCTTTGAGTGTTAATTTAGAGTTATTAGCATTAAGATATACATGTGATGTAATTTGAGAAGTATCTTTTTTTTCTAAAAAAGGTCCTGCATGAATTAAAATGTTTTCTATAACAGATTTTTGTACAGTAATCTTCATTTTTGAAATCCCTATTATTTATTATAATTTTAGTATGTAGTAGTAGGTGTCAGTGAATAAGTGAATAACCCATTTACGTTCCTACTACTAGGTAATATTTGATGTGAAGGGAGAGTAAGACTCCTTTCACATCTGTTCACTTTTATAATTATATCTTTTTTTGAAAGATTTTGAATTAAAACTTATGATGAGCTTGTTATTTTATTGGTTAACTCTTCAATTTTGACTCTAAAATCTTCATCATCTTTGATTAAATTATTGATTTTTTTAATTGTATGGCTGATTGCAGTATGATCTTTCATACCAAAGTACTGTGCAAGTTGCGGCATTGTATTTTGAGTGAGTTCACGACAGATATAGATAGATATACGACGAGCATAGACAATGTTTTTGCTACGCCCTTTTGAACGGATCTCACTTGGTTTGATATTGAGATCTTTTGCAACAACTTCTGTAATTTTATCCATAGTAAGATTTTCGCGATTTTCATTCATCTGATCTTTTAAGACATTTTTTGTAAACTCAAGATCGATGTCTACATGCATCAGTTGTGAATAGGCATGCAGTTTTGAAAGAATCCCCTCTATTTCACGTACATTGGAGTCTATTACAGTTGCAATGTAGTTGACAATATCTTCAGAGAGTTGTACTTTGTTGATCTCACACTTTTTCTTGATAATTGCTATTTTTGTCTCAAGTTCTGGTGGTTGGATATCTGCTACAAGTCCCCACTCAAAACGGCTTTGTAGACGAGCTTCTAGACCGCCTATCTTTTTAGGGTGCTTGTCTGCTGTTAAAATGATCTGCTTACCTGCACCTTTGAGTGCTTCAAAAGTATGGAAGAACTCTTCTTGAATTCCCTCTTTGTTGGAAAGAAATTGAATATCATCGATGAGCAGCACATCACATTTACGGTACTTTTCCTGAAAACGTTCCATAGTTTTGTTTCGAACATGACGAATGAAATCATTTAAAAACTGTTCAACTGTAGTATAGATAACAACCTTTCCTGCATTTTGTAATACATTTCCGGCAGCTTGCATCAGGTGGGTCTTCCCAAGTCCTACTCCACCGTAGATAAAGACAGGATTATAGACTTTTCCCGGATTTTCACTGGCACTTTTGACTGCTGCATAGGCAAACTGGTTTGATCCACCTACCATAAAGTTATCAAAGGAGTGTGAAGGATTCAGCAGGGAAGAACTCTTTTTTACTTCAGTCACTTTTTTACTTTTTCTTTTTTCAATGCTGTTTTTAAGAGTAATTTGTACTGTAACTTTTGAACCCGTTTTTATTTCAAAAATATGAGCAATTTTATCACTGTATTTATTTTTTATCCAATTTACAACTAAAGCATTAGGGGCATAAAATATAGCTAAATCACTTGTAGATTTTTTACTATCGTATGAAAGATGTTTAATATATCTGTTGTATTCAATTTCTGTTATCTCATCTTTGAGTGTATTTAAAACGTCTTGACCAATATTCACATAGAAACCTATTTATTAAATTAAGTAGTAGGCAATAAATAACTTCATAG
>JAMOSE010000117.1 GCA_027063215.1 Sulfurimonas sp.
ACGCCATCTACACGAAGAACTTTAGTATTTCCTACCATTAACTCGATCGTCATAAATATTCTTTTAAATACAGACTCTTGACGGTATTCTAAATTATGTTTTTTACAGATATCTTTTACAATAGGCTGCATTTTTTGGTAAAAAGAGTGCGGCATATTTGGAAAGAGGTGATGCTCTACCTGATAGTTTAAAAAACCGTGTAAGAAGTCAATGAAATCAGTTCCTGTATTATAGTTTACACTCCCCATAATTTGGCGAAGATAGTATTCACCTTGCGATTTATGCGGTGTTGAAAACTGGTAAATGTCTTCTGCTGAGTGATTTGGAACGATAACCAAAAATGAGTGTAGATTTGCAAAGAACTCAGCAAGAACTAAAAATCCAAAAGCAGTCCCTACTGCACTCCATCCCCATGGTAAAAAGAGAAGCGGTAAAAATACAAACTGAAAAAGTCCATATGGAAGAAGATAATCTTTCCAAAGTTCACGACCTTTTTTTGTAAAGGGAGACCATTCATAGCTTTGATTTCTGACATCATTCATATTTTTGTTGTCTTTGTTTTCTAAAATTCTCTGCGTATTTGGTGCATAATAAGCCAGCTTCCAAAAACCTGCAAAAAGATAGACAACAGCATATTTCATCCACATAGGGATTTTTGCCTCATGGAGCCACTCAAGATTTTTCTCAACATTGTCAGGATCATCAAGTTCACCTAAATGATAATGGTGCATAATGTTATGCTCATATGCCCAAGCATCAGGTTTAATCCAGTCCAACCAGTCAATATATCGTCTCCAACCCTTTGCAAAACCTGCTTTTGTATAACGGTATGGAATACCCTCTACCTTATCATAAGCACCATGCAAAATCGGGTGTGTTACATTTGCCCATCGTGTTACATTACCCACACCAACCAAAAAGGCTCCTATAATTCCAAAAAGCCAAAAGTCAAGTGTTGACATTCCTGAATCATATGTGTTCATAATAGTAACTGCTGCTATTAAAATAAAACCGCTGATAGTAGCAAATCTTCCCCATTTTTCAAGTTTAAGAAGATGTTGAAAATCTTCTTCTCCAACTTCAATGGTTTTTTTGATTGCATCTATATCATGTTGCAGTTGCTCTTTATCTACCTCTTCATAAGGCGTGTATTGCGCTGTTTTTTGCGCTTTATTGTTCGTATCTGTAGTTGACAATGACTAACTCCTAAATTTGATAATGAGTATTATATATAAAAAATATTTAAGTTAAGTATAATCTTAGTATATATAGGTACTTCGTGTAAATCTCTTTTATCAAATGTAAATATCATTTTGGATAAAATAGCAACAATTATAATAACTGGAGATTTTAATGGATGCAGCCAAATATATTTGGATGAACGGTAAATTTGTAGCGTGGGATGATGCAAAAGTACATGTGCTTACACATACTATTCACTATGGTAATGGTGTTATTGAGGGAACAAAAGCTTATAAAACAGAAAAAGGGTATGCAATCTTTCGTCTGAATGATCATACAAAAAGATTAAAAGAGTCAGCAAAAATGACGCTTATTGATATTCCTTACAGTGTTGCAGAGTTGAATTTAGCACAGATTGAGCTTGTGCGTAAAAATGAATTTACAGGTGATAATGTCTATCTTCGTCCTTTTTCTTTTTTAGGTTATGGTGTTATGGGTCTGTATCATAAAGATGCTCCTGTAGAGACGGCTGTTGCTGCGTGGGAGTGGGGTGCTTACCTTGGTGAAGAGGGTATGCGTAAAGGAATTAGACTTAAAATTGTCTCTATGACACGTCCTGCAAATACTTCAAATATGGGTAAAGCAAAAGCAACAGCAAACTACTTAAACTCTCAAATGGCAAAATATGAAGCGATTGATTGTGGTTATGATGAAGCACTTTTGCTTGATGATCAGGGGTATGTTGCAGAGGCTAGCGGTGCATCATTTTTTATGATCAAAGATGGAGAAATTATTACACCGCCAAATGATAATGCACTTGCTTCTATTACACAAAAAACTGTTATTGAAATGGCAGAAGATATGGGTTATACTGTAACACGCAGACGTATTACACGTGAAGAAGTTTATGTTGCAGATGAAGCGTTTTTAACAGGAACGGCAGCTGAAATAACTCCGATCGCTCTTGTGGATGCAAGGGAGATTGGTTGTGGCTCACGCGGTGCGATCACTGCTATAATTCAGAGCGCATATTTTGACATCGTATTTGGCAGAAATAAAAAATATGAACACTATCTTACCTATGTTGATAATGTAGATAGAAATTAAAAAGGATACAATTGAAAGAAAATATACTTATGGCTTCAGATATGAATGACTATTTTAACAAAAAAAAGAGTGAGGATGGGTTTAAGAAAAACTCTTCAAACTCAGGTGGTAACGGTGGCGGACCAAAAGGTCCACAGATGCCAGATCTGAATTTTAATTTTGGTGGGGGTAAAGCTGCTTTAATGTACTTTATTATCGCGGCTGTACTTGTTTTGGTACTTGCCAAACCTTTTACAATCATCCAAGAGGGTGAGCGCGGAATTTTAAGTACAAATGGTAAGTACAGCGATCAGGCACTGCTTCCTGGATTGCACTTTATTATTCCTGTGATCCAAAAAGTCTATATTGTAGACACAAAAGTACGTATTATCAATTATGCTTCACGTATAGAGACAAACTCTCATGCCTCAGGAATTATTACAAAGCCGGCGATCACAGTCCTTGATAAGCGTGGACTTCCAGTCTCTATTGAGCTAACAGTTCAGTATAGACTTAATGCACAGTTTGCAGCACAGACAATTTCAAACTGGGGATTTAGCTGGGAAGACAAGATTATTAACCCGGTTGTTCGTGATGTTGTTCGTAATGTAGTTGGTAAATATGATGCAGAATCAATTCCAGTAGAGCGTAATACAATTGCAGCAGCTATTGAGATGGGGATTAGTGATAATATAAAAAGTCTGAAAAACTCTCCTGCAATTTTACAATCAATTCAACTGCGTGATATCATTTTACCGGAGAAGGTAAAAGATCAGATCGAGCGTGTTCAACTTGCAAAACAAGAGGTACAGCGTGCAGAACAAGAGGTGCAACGTGCAAAACAAGAGGCTCTTAAACGTGCTGCAGAGGCTCGTGGTATAGCTGAAAAAGCAAGAATTGAAGCACAGGGTAAAGCAGATGCAATTACTATTGAAGCAAAAGCAAATGCAGCGGCAAATATTGCGATCGCAAAATCATTAACGCCGAAATTGCTTCAGTTAGAACAGATGAAAGTTCAGAGTAAATTTAATGATGCACTTCGTGAGAACAAAGATGCTAAGATTTTCTTAACTCCTGGCGGATCGACTCCAAATATTTGGGTTGATATGAAAAATGCAAAACAAAGAACAACGGCTCAATAGTGATGGAAGAGATACTAAATAGAGTTGATTGGCAGAAGTCTGAGCTTCTTCCGGTCATCGTTCAAGATATACAAACCAATGAAGTGCTGATGATGGCATATATGAATCGTGAAGCGCTTGAACTTTCACTCAAAACAAAAATAGCACACTACTTTTCACGCTCTAAACAGCGTATTTGGAAAAAAGGTGAGAGTAGCGGACATACACAAGAGATAGAAAGTTTTTTTATAGATTGTGACAATGATACACTGCTTATAAAAGTAAAACAAAACGGTGTAGCTTGCCATACGGGACGAAGATCATGCTTTTTTACAGAGCTTGAGAGTGGCGAGTCTCAGATTGATATTGCCGTAGATACGCAGGCGGCTTATGGTGTAATAGATACACTTTACCATACAATTCAAGAGCGCAAAAATGCAGATCCAAAAACATCATGGACAGCAAAACTTCTTTCAAAAGGTGAAAATACCATCCTTAAAAAAGTTGTAGAAGAGGCTGGTGAGTACTGTTTCGCACATAAAGATGATGATGAAGGTGAAATGATCTATGAAGCAGCAGATCTTACTTATCATATGCTTGTGGCTCTTGCTTCAAAAAACATCTCTCCGGATCGTGTAAAACAGGAGCTTGCTCGTCGTTTTAATATGAGTGGTATAGCCGAGAAAAATTCAAGAGAAGATTAAATGGAGCATCTCAAGTTACAGCTTAAAGAGTTTATAGAGGGATTAATTCTTTATGATTATATTCTTTTTGGAGCTGTACTTGTTCTTTTTGTCCTGCTTATCGTTTTAGCAATTTTACTTCGACGGAGGCTTGGTCTTGCCATCTTTTTGGTTCTCCTTGCCTTTGCTACATTTTTTCTTGGTCCTACCCTTGGCTATATTGAGATGCATAAATTTCTTTTTAAAAATCAAACCGAACTTATCTCTCAAAAAAAACTACATTTTACACAAGCTGTTATTGTCAAAGGTAAACTGACAAATCTCTCCAAGTTAGACTTTAAGCTATGTAAAATAACGGCAGAACTCTATAGGGTAACTCCCAATAAGTATAAAAATTATATATATAAACTAAAGCCTTTTCAAAAGATGTCGATAATTGAAGAAGATATAAAGAAAGGGCAAAGTCGAAACTTTAAAATAATTGTTGAACCTTTTACCTATAAAAAAGATTATAATATTTCATTGGAAGCGAGTTGTAAATGACAGCATTAAATATTTGGCACTATCTGGTTTTTGGAGTGATCTTAATTCTCTTCATAGGTGGAGTTGTTGCATCTTTAAAACAAGAAAGCACAAAGATGCGTTTTTCTATGCTATTTTCAGTAACATTGATTAGTCTGTTTTTAGCAATTTTTTCTGTTTTTGTCGTGGATAAATATACAAAAAAAGTAGAATTATATAAAGTAAAGAACAAACGCCTTTTAAGTATTGAGAAAATTATCTATACCGGTTTTGTAAAAAATACAGGAAAATACCCAATAGGGAAAGTGACTTTTAGTATTAAACTTGTCAACAAAGGGCATGCTACAGGAAATGTAAAAGGGGGTAATTTTTACAAGCCGAGTGGCTTTCTCTCTTTTTTCTCAGAGGGCTTAAATATGAATAGTAAACCACAAACAGTTGAAAAAGAGTTTATTATTGCAAAGAATTTAAAACCAGGGCAGGCAAAAGCTTTTCGTGTCTATTTTAGATATCCACCATATTTTACTTCTACAGCTCAGTTTTTAAAAGTGTGGGGTCACTAATATTTTAATCCCATTTTTTTCAGTGCTTGATTAATGTGCTTTATCTGCTTGTTTTTATCTCTGCACCACTGCGGTGCCAAGAGTGAATCGTCATCTATTCCTGCTGTTACACGTTGTACACTTACATTGTCTGGTTTCATAAGTATAGATTTTACCAAAGTATCAAGATAGAGATCTTCACTGATTGGTTGAAATTCACCTCTGTTATACTCATTCGCAAGTGCTGTTCGTTTTACTACATAAAGAGGATGATACTTTACAGAGTCTAGACCCCATTTATAAGCTTCTTTTGAAGTCTCAAGCATCATCTCCTGCGTTTCACCCGGAAGACCAAAAATTAGGTGTCCACAGACGTTAAGACCGGCTTCTTTAGATTTGATGATCCACTCTTTTACATTTGCACTGCTGTGACCTCGGTTTATTTTATTGAGTGTTTCATCATAGACAGACTGGATCCCAAACTCAATCCAGATCTCTTTTGTTTTTGCAAGTTCACTAAGGTAAGCGAGTGTCTCTTCTGTGATTGAGTCACTTCGAGTACCAATGCTCAGGCCTACAACATTATCAAAGGAGAGCGCTTTGTCATAGAGTGCTTTGAGTGTTTCAAAAGGTGCATAAGTATTTGTAAATGATTGAAAATAGACTAGAAATTTTTCTGCTCCATATGCCTCTTTTTGATGTTTGGAGATAGTACTAAATTGCTGTTGAAGCTGTAAAAGCTGTTTTTCTAAAAATGGATTCTCTTTTGAATCAAGATTGAGATGAAAACCTTTGAGCTCCTGTACTTCATCTGTTGAGGCTGAAAAGGAGTCATTTTCACAAAAGGTACAACCCCCTTTTGCTACTGTTCCATCTATATTTGGACAGGTGAAACCTGAAATATTGATACCTACTTTATAAACTTTTGTACCAAATTTCTCACGCAGATAAGTGCCGTACGTATATATCTGTTTCATTAAACGATATACTTACCTGTAAAACATGCTGTACAGTATTTTTCTTCATCAACAGTAGAGTTTACACTTCTAAGAAGTGAAACTTCATCAAGATATGCCAGAGAGTCTGCTTCTATGAAATCACAAATCTCTTGGGTACTCATATTCGCAGCTATGAGTTTATCTTTATCTGGCGTATCAACACCATAGTAACACGGATCTGTTGTCGGTGGTGAAGAGATTCTCATATGAACCTCTTTTGCACCTGCCTCTTTTAGCATTCTAATAATTCGCTTTGAAGTAGTACCGCGAACGATAGAGTCATCAACAACAATAACTCGCTTGCCTTTAATGATATCTGTCATAGGCGAGAGCTTCATCTTCACTTTAAGATCGCGCATCTCTTGTGTTGGCTCGATAAAAGTACGACCAATGTAGTGATTACGCATAATCCCCATCTCATAAGGAATACCACTCTCTTGTGCATAACCAATTGCTGAAGGCACTCCGCCATCTGGAACAGGAATAACAAGATCTGCTTCAACAGGCTCTATTTTTGCCAACTCTTTACCCATATTTTTACGTGTTTCATAGACTGACTGACCAAATACAGATGAATCGGGACGTGCAAAGTAAACATACTCAAAGATACAGTGTTTTGGAGTACTCTGAAATACTTTTATACTTTTTGGATCACGTCCTTCTTTGAAAATAAGGAGTTCCCCCGGTTCAATATCACGGATAAAGGTTGCACCAACTAGATCGAATGCACAAGTTTCACTTGCTACAATATAGCCACCATTTGGAAGCCGACCAAGACTTAAAGGGCGAAAACCAAATCTGTCACGCATTGCAAACATTTTTGTTCTACTTAAAAAGATAAGTGAAAATGCACCTTCTATTTTTCTAACAGCATCTAAAATACGAGGTGTTAGTTTATCTTCTTCACTTTTTGCAATAAGATGAATAAGATTTTCTGTATCCATAAATGTCTGAAATATTGCACCTTTTTTAATTAAAGCATTTCGTACTTCTTCTGCATTTGTAAGGTTCCCATTGTGAACAATTGCCATTTCTCCGAGATCATAGCGTGCAAAAACAGGTTGCGCATCTAAAATTGAGTCATCACCAGCAGTTGAGTAGCGTGTATGTCCAATCGCTGCAGAGCCTTTGAGTGTTGTAAGGTTTTCCTCATTAAAAACTTTCATAACAAGACCACGATCTTTAATCGTGTGAACTTTGTGACCGTCTGCAGAACTGATTCCAGCAGCTTCCTGTCCACGGTGTTGGAGAGCATGTAGTGAAAAGTAAGCCAGTTTAGATGCCTTTTCATGCCCAAATATTCCTACAACTGCACATTTCTCATTCATATTTTCGCGCAAAATAAATCCTTAGCAAATAGTTCTTAAATATTAGTGCAATTATACTCAAAATATCTTAAATGCAATTTTTTGAAAGTGGAACTGATTTTGCTTTGGATATTGAAAGAATACAGGAAGGGTTGGTATATGGATATTGTTTTGCGTAACAATCTTATTCTCATTACAACAGATTTTGAAACACTCAACTCCGTATGGATGCGGGAATTTCTCAATCAGCATATACGTGGTATGCTTTTCTTGCCAAAAGCTGTATTGATCTTTAGAAATGAGACGCTCAAAGAGGTTCGTGAAGCGTTTATACATAGACTGAGTGAACATCATGCAAAAACACATGATTTTAACCATAAGTTTTTTTTACGTTCGATGCTTAAGTTTGGAACACAGCCTATTAAAATTGAACTCAACCAATTAGAAGAGCCTGAAGTAATCAAAGTGCATCTTTATGCATATGATAAAAATACAGTTTTAATTTCGCTCGAATCTCCTAATTCATGGGTAACAAACTATCTGCGATCACAACTTGAGGTATATGTAGAGAGAGGAACTGATATCTCTTTAGTGATAGATGTAAGTGACTATAAAGCAAAAGCAAGACTTGAAAAAGCATTAAATAAACGTCATATTTTACACTATCAGATTCAGTATAAATATGATAATCACTTCATCTCCAAGCTCTATTCAGATTTTGCAAATTTCTCTTTTGGTGATTTAACAAAATTTGATGAGTTTGCAGATAAAAAAAAGTTTTATACTATTTTAGAGTGTCCAATAGGTGCATCTCAAGATGCTTTGAAAAAAAGTTATAAAAAATTGACGAAAGTCTATCACCCTGATAAAGTGATTCATGAAGCACCGCATATGGTACAGCATTATACACAAAAATTTCAGCTCTTGCAGGAAGCTTATCAGGCGTTACGAGTTGTCAAGAACTAACGTTTTTTTAAAAGGGCTTTAAAGTCTTCGCTACTGTAAAGAGCAAGTGATGCATTCTCTTGCATTAAAAGTTCTTTGGAAAATCCTCTTTTTGAAAAAAAGATAATTTGAACTGGTTCAATTCCAAGTTTTTTGCACTTGTCTTTGATTTTATGTAACTCTTTTTTATTGATTTTATGATTTGTCCATTTACATTCCCCAACATATATATTGTCATTGTGTGTAATTGTAAGAATGTCAATTTCAATATTTGCATCCCAGTAGCTTCCTGAACTGAGAATATTTTCGTCTCGAAGATTATAGTTAAGGAGTATCTCTGAGAGTTCTTCATAAACGAGGCTTGTATAACTGTTATGACGTTTTTGAAAATCTTTTAAAAAGGCATCATACTCTTTTGCTTCTATCTCTTTTATATGTGGAACGACAAAGTAAAACCAAAAACGTATGAAAGGGTGTGTAAAAAGAACTTTATGTGATATACGGTGTCTGGCTTCTTGCCGTTTGAGTTTTGTTTTTGGATACTTCTCTCTGGGATGTTCTTCGCGAGAATATTCAAGTTGGATCAGACCTTTTTCTTGTAAATAGTTAAGTGCTGCTCCTCCATTGCCATTATTGAGACCTGCTTTGTTAAAAGCAGAAAAGATACGTCTGTCTCCTGTTGCAAGTGCTTTAAGAAGTTTTCTGTTTATATTGTCATTTCGTGTAAGTTTGCGCATTTTGGCATCAATGCTCTCAAAATTATTGAACACATGCGTATGGATAAGCTCCGTTATAGGCTGTGTTGTATCTATCTCCCAGTCCATTCCTCCAAAGACTGCAAAATAGGAAATTTGTATTTCCATATCATCTGGATAATTTCTAAAGTAAAAAGATCGAAACTGTTCTAATAATCTGTTATTTGTCATAAAATGATTTAAATCTTTGCTGCTGATTTTGAAAAATTATAGCCTTGTGAAAACTCAAGACTAAGAAACTGTATAATATTTTGAATTTCTTGATTTTCTATTATATTCTAGTATAGCTTAAAAACTTTAAATTTTAAAGTTCTAAAGTAAATCTAATAGTATCAATACCATACTTTTCACATAATTTTTCAGATGATTTACTCATAATAGAAAAAAGATGAATAGCACGTATTTTAGCTTGAATCTTTTTGATTTCGTTTTCTATATATAATGTTTAGACTATTTTAATTTTGTAAAGCAAAGTTATTCTTTTTGTAATGGAGATTGGTATAATAAATTTTACTTTTTGAAGCAATTTTTATCCAAAGTAGTCAGTGTTTAGTATTATTTCAATATCATTTTCAAGTATTTTTGTTATACTTATGATTATGAAAAAAGCTTTTACATTATTAGAATTAGTCTTTGTTATTGTTGTGATTGGTATTTTATCAGCTTTAATAATACCTAAAATGGAACGTGACCCAGTGAGGGAAGCTGCAATACAATTAGTTTCTCACATACGCTATACACAACATTTGGCTTTAGTTGATGATAAGTACGCAGATACTGAAGATCCAAACGGAAGATGGTGGAGAGGAAGATGGGAATTAAAGTTTAAATCTGCAGATGAAACGAATAATAAAGAGAGTTATACAATATTTGCTGATAGTTATACTTATAGTGGAAATGCAAATTCTGTGGATGAGATTGCTACTAATCCTCAAGATAATTCTAAAAAGCTTACGGGTGGTGATAGTGCAGTTCATTATAATAATGATAGAGCAACAAAAAGTATGAATCTCGGTATGAGTTATGGTATTACAAGTGTTGCTTTGGGTCCAAATTGTAAGCATAGTAGCAGTAAAGGTATTGCTTTTGATCACTTAGGAAGACCATTAAGAGGTGGTTTTTCAGCGTTTACATCACCATACCCAAGTAGTGACAATTTAATAATATCTGATTGCAATATAACGTTAAGTAATGGAAGTGAAAGTGTGATAGTGACAATTACGCCTGAAACAGGCTACACGTATATAGCAAATTAATATTTTTTTGCAATTTCCCCCAAACCTTAAGCTTCTTCTAAGCATATTCCCCCTATAATTCCCATCCACAAACAGAGAGACCTTGTTTAAAAGGTTGAGAGAGACTTCGAGTTGAAGTTTTTGAGA
>JAMOSE010000118.1 GCA_027063215.1 Sulfurimonas sp.
TTATACAGTTTTTGTGCTACTCAGTAGCGCGTTTTGGAAGAAATTTTAAAATTTTTTTCTTAAAATTGCTACATTATATCTGAAGTGTGTCATAATTTTATAAAATAGACTTCTTGCATAACCTCTTAAATCTAAAGATGTTGATTAGAGTGCATTAATTTTTTAAGATAAAAATTGAGTAATAGCCGTAGCTATTGGGATAGTTTTATCTTGAAAAAGTGATGTGCTATAAGCAATATATTTTTTGTAAGAGGTTATGCAAGAAGTCTAATAATAAAAAAGTATAAAAACCTATGATTCAAAAACATATAACAGAGCAGGCTGCAATTTTTTTTAGTGTTACAAAGTGGGTGTTTTTATCTTCTATGATAGGTGTTCTTATTGGGGGAACTGTTACACTTTTTTTAAAAATTTTGGCATATAGTGAAGTAACAAGAGGGATACTTCCTTTTGAGTTTTATTATCTTCTCCCTTTTGCTCTGATTTTGTCAGTATGGCTTACTAAAACTTTTGCTCCAAGTGCGGAAGGTCATGGTACGGAGAAAGTCATTTCTGCTGTGCATAAGGAAGATGCAAAGATTAAAGTTTCTGTGATCCCAATTAAAACATTAACGACTGTTCTTACTATTTTTGCGGGTGGTTCTGTAGGAAAAGAGGGACCGGGTGCACAAATTGGTGCCGGTGTGGCATCACTGATATCTTCACTGTTGAAATTTCGTAAGCAAGATAGAAAAAAACTTGTCATTTGCGGGATCAGTGCCGGTTTTGCTACTGTTTTTGGTACGCCTATCGCTGGGGCAATATTTGGTGTTGAAGTGTTGATTATCGGTGTCATTATGTATGATGTTTTATTACCTTCTTTTATTGCCGGTTTTGCAGCATTTACAACCGCACAGTTTTTGGGAATAGAGTATACTTACTATGATCTTCACTTTTTTCAAGATGTCTCTTTGGATCTTGTGTTAATTGCAAAAGTTGTATTTGCCGGACTTGTTTTTGGTTTTGTTTCTGATATTGTTATTACCGCTATTTCACATACACATGCTTTTATTAAAAAAATCAAGGTCAGTATGTATCTTAAAGCATTTGTCGGGGGGAGTTTGATTGTTGTTTTGACGCTTATCTTTGGAGAACAGTATATAGGATTGGGGCTTGATACTATAGGGCATGCACTGAGTAAAAATCCTGCAGCATATCAGGATATTCACTGGTATACTTTTCTTTTAAAGACTGTCTTTACATCGCTCTCTTTGGGTGCAGGCGGAAGTGGAGGGGTGATCACACCTATCTTTTACATAGGGGCTACAAGTGGAAACTTTTTGGGCTCGATCATCTCTCCTGAACATATAACACTCTTTGCTGCACTTGGCTTTGTCAGTGTTGTTGCTGCTACGACAAATACACCTATAGCATCGACAATTATGGCAGTGGAGCTCTTTGGGATCGACATAGCACACTATGCGGCACTTGCAGCGGTTATAAGCTTCTTGATCTCAGGGCATAGAAGTATCTTCTCTTCACAAATTTTGGCAATGAGAAAATCAGAAATGCTGCGTGT
>JAMOSE010000119.1 GCA_027063215.1 Sulfurimonas sp.
CGATTATTATTCTTTTTATATCCTTGCATACCTGGTCGAGTTTTGCCCGTGCACAGGAGTTTTCACGTAATATTCGCAAACATGCACAATATCTCAATCCCACACAAAATCTTTTTTTTGCGTATAAGGGAAAATATATCTATTTTTCAAAACTTTTACCGCTGCAGGAACGGGCAGAGGGGGTGCGTGTTTTTAGTGTTAATGATAACTCCTTAAAAGAGGTTGTTACTGCACAATCAGCAGAGTACAGAGATGATTTTTGGCATATAAAAAAAGGAGATGTTATTACGAAGCCTGATGATTTGTCGTTGGCATCTTCAGGGATTAAGGTGACAGAAGCGAATGATCTTAAAATTTTGGAAGGCTTTCGTCCAAAAATGTTGGATCAGGTTTATGAAGGCAAAGTGAATTTTACTATTGGTGATGGATTAGATGCAATTGCTCTTTTGGACTCGCAGGGTATAGATACTCGAACAATAAAAGGGGCACTGTATAAAATTTTTATTTATCCTTTTTTTGTTCCTTTTTTAATTGTGATTATTTTCTTCTTTGTTCCTGTTAGTTCCCGTTTTTTGAATGTATCACTCTTTAGTTTTGCAGCTATATTGGCAACACTTCTTACCTGGGGTATGATTATGATGCTTATAGAATTAGCAAACAATAAAACAATTTCAAGTGAAGTTGGTATTATTGGGCCTGTTGTTATACTTTTTCTTTTAGCTTTGAGGCAATGGAAAAAATATAGACTGAAAACTTCTTAAAAAAACTCTTAGGCACTTATAAGCACATTTTAGATAAAATCACTTAAAAAATATTTGGAATTTTTATGATTGATTTTAAAGCACTTGCACAAGAATACGGAACTCCCCTTTATGTTTATGATTTTGATTATATGACAAAGCAGTATGAAGAGCTAAAAGAGGCTTTTCGTGGGCGTAAATCTATAGTGGCGTATGCTGTGAAGGCAAACTCAAACCTGAGTGTTGTTAAACACTTTGCAAAGATGGGCAGTGGTGCAGACTGTGTTAGTATCGGTGAAGTACGTCGTGCTTTTTTAGCAGGTATTCCTGCATATAAAATTATCTTTAGCGGTGTCGGCAAGAGCGATGCTGAGATTCGTGAAGCGATTGAGCGAGATATTCTTTATATCAATGTCGAGAGTGAAGCAGAACTTGGTCGAGTAGAGCTTATTGCAAAAGCGTTAGATACAAAAGCACGTATCAGCATTCGAGTAAACCCTAACATCGATCCAAAAACACACCCGTATATCTCAACAGGTCTGCATGATAACAAGTTTGGAGTTGATCTCTCAACAGCAAAAAGAATGTATATCAAAGCAAACAACTCTGAGAATCTGGATCCTGTAGGAATTCATTTTCATATCGGATCGCAGCTTACAGAGTTAGAGCCTATTCGTGAAGCAGCGGTTATTGTTGCTGATCTTGTACGTTCTCTTGAAGCGATAGATATTGAGTTGAAATTTTTTGATGTCGGTGGTGGACTTGGGATCAAATATAATGATGAAACAACAATCAAACCGTATGATTATGCACAGGCAATTCTCTCAACACTTACAGCTCTTGATATGACAATTATTTGTGAACCGGGACGCTTTTTAACAGCGAATGCCGGCTACTTTGTAACAAAAGTACTCTATGAGAAACAAAACGGTGAGAAAAAATTTGTGGTAGTTGATGGTGCGATGAATGATCTGCTTCGTCCGTCACTTTATAATGCTTATCACGAGATTGAAGCATTGACACAGAGTGAAGGAGAGCCAAGAGAAGTTGATATTGTCGGTCCTGTTTGTGAAAGTGGCGACTTCTTTGCAAAAGATTATAAACTGCCACCACTCAACCATAATGATCTGCTTGTTATTAAAAGTGCAGGGGCATATGGTTTTGGTATGGGAAGCAACTATAACACACGTGGAAGAAGTGCAGAAGTAGCAGTTGAAAATGGTAAAGCAAGACTTATTAGAAGACGTGAAAGTTTTGATGACTTAATTGCACTTGAGCGTGAATTTTTAGAGGATTAAGATGTTTTTTATAGATGTTCAAGGTACATTAATCAGTGATGAAGATAAATCTCCAATAGCGGGATCTCGTGAGTTTATAGAGTATTTAAACAGCAACAAGATCCCATATATGGTCATTACCAACAATACAAAAAAAGCATCATCAGATTTTTACAACTACCTGACATCTATAGGCTTTGCATTTGATTTTGCAAACTATCTTGATCCCTTGATGCTTTTAGAATCGCGTGTAGATAAAGAAGCAGTTGCAGCGTATGGTGCTGAGGAGTTTTTAAAAACTCTGCAGGGTATGGGCTACAAACTTGATTATAAAAATCCAAAAACTGTTTTAATTGCTATAAAAGAGAATTTCAGTGCAGACGAGTATGCACAGATGATAGACTTTTTACTTAGTGGTGCAAAGCTTGTTGGAATGCACGAGACATCAATATACGCTAAAAACAACAGACGCTATCCTGGTGTAGGAGCCATTTTAAAAATGCTTGAATTTGCAACAAGTACATCCTATGAAGTTGTAGGCAAACCGAGTGTTGCTTTTTACAAAGAGGCACTTGACCGATTACAGCAACAAGATAAAAGTGCATCATTTAAGAAGATTACTATCATAAGCGATGATGTTAAGGGTGACTTGGGCGGTGCTAAAGAGCTGGGAATGAAAACGGTTTTTGTAACAAGCGGTAAGTATAGAAGTGCTGAGGAGATAGTTCCATTTTTAGAGGAGCATTTAAAACCGGATTATGTTTTGAGTAATATGCATTCAGTTTTAGAGAGTCTGAAGGGAGAAATGTTATGAAAACGTTGGATGATTGCAGAGTAGCGATTGATACTATAGATAATGAAATGTTGCAACTGCTTAACAAAAGAATGCAGGTTGTTGAGCGTGTTGGTGAGATCAAACAGGAGAGTGGTGGTGCTATCTACCGTCCTGAACGTGAAAAGGCGATTATTGAACGTCTTACAAAATTGAGTAAAGAGCAAAACGGTCTTTTAAACAAGAGTGCTATTGAAGCTATCTTTTTAGAGATCTTTGCAGTAGCACGTAATCTTGAACTCCCAGAAAAAATAGCCTATCTTGGACCCGAGGGTACATTTACCCATCAGGCGGCAGAAAGCCGTTTTGGGGCAATGAGTAACTATCTTTCACTTAACTCTATTGAAGCTGTCTTTAAAGAGCTTGAAGCGGGACGCGCAAAATTTGGGGTAGTTCCTATTGAAAACTCCCGTGACGGTGTTGTCGGTGAGACACTTGATCTGCTCTCAAAAAGTTCTGTAAAGATTGTTTCTGAACTCTATATGCCGATTCATATCTCTTTTGCTACCAAGGCATCATCACTCAAAGATATTAAACGTATCTACTCAAAAGATAAAGGGTTTGGAGAGTGCAGAGAGTTTTTAAATGAGTATGATCTGATGAATATTGAGCATATTCCGGTCGAATCAACGGCAAAAGCAGCAATACTTGCCGCTGAAGATGAAGAGTCAGCAGCAATCTGTTCACATATAGCTGCAAAGCTTTACGGTGTGCCTGTAATGTTTGAAAATATAGAAGATGTACATGAAAATACAACGCGTTTTGTAATTTTGAGTGATTTTAAAAATGCTATCAGCGGAGATGATAAAACCAGTATTTTGGCAAAGCTAAAAGATGCAAATGAAGCAGGATCACTGGTGCATTTTTTAAGTGATTTTGATGATGCAAAGATTAATCTCTCTAAGATTGAGTCTCGACCATCTAAAGAGAGTGGCGGTTTTGGGTACTGGTTTTACATTGATTTTTACGGACATATCGATGAAGAACGTGTACAAAAAGTGATACAAAAACATAAAGATGAAGTAACATGGCTTGGAAGTTATGTAAAGGGGGAAGATTGAAATTTAATAAAAAATTAGAACATATCTCAACATATGAGGCTGGAAAACCAATAGAATTGGTTGTGCGTGAGTTTGGAATTGAAGCAAAAGATATAGTAAAACTTGCATCAAATGAGAATCCTTACGGCTGTTCTATCAAAGTACAGCATGCTGTAAGTGAGATTTTACCACATATGGCAATGTATCCGGATGACTCTATGATGAAGCTAAAAGATGGATTGACAAAACGTTTTGAGATTGCAGATGAAAATCTTATAATTGGGAGTGGCAGTGATCAGGTCATTGAGTTTTTAATGCATGCAAAAGCGAGTGAAAATGCAAAAATACTTATCAATTCTGTTACTTTTGCCATGTATGAGATCTATGCAAAACATGTCGGTGCTGAAATTATCCGTACAGCATCACAAAAACATGATCTAGATGAGTTTTATAAACTCTATAAAGAGGAAAATCCTGATATTATCTTCTTATGTACGCCAAATAATCCGACAGGAGATGCAATAGATGTAAAAGAGATTTTTGCATTTATAGAGAAGATTGACAGTGATACACTGGTTGTTGTCGATGGTGCCTATATGGAGTATGCTGCATATAAAGATGAGAGTAAAAAAGTAACACCAAAAGAGCTTATTGAAAAATTTGAAAATGTGATCTATCTTGGTACATTTTCAAAAGCGTATGGTCTTGGTGGTATGCGTGTCGGGTATGGAATTGCAAATGCCACTATAATCAAAGAACTCTATAAGCTTCGTCCTCCTTTTAACATTACAACACTCTCACTTGAAGCTGCATCAGTGGCTCTTGAAGATAAAGATTTTGTCGATGAGTGTATACAATTAAATTTTATAGAGATGAAACGGTATGAAAAATTTGCAAAAGAGCAAAAAATCGATATAATTGAGAGTTATACAAATTTTGTTACTTTATGCTTTGAAAATAACAGAAATTCTACTGAAATTGCAGATACATTACTTCGTCGTGGAATGATTGTAAGAAATTTAAGTGGATACGGAATGAATGCTATTCGTGTAACAGTTGGAACAAAAGAGCAAAATGATCGCTTTTTTGAACTGATAACTGAGTTGTTATAAAAAATTTTAAAATGAGAAATTAATGGATTTTAAGGCGCTTTTTTCGCAGTTATCGGTTTTATATGCAAAACTGAGTAAACAGCAAAAAATTATCATCGCAATAGCAATCGTAGGTATTGTCGGATTTTTGATATTTCTTGTTGTATATACTGCGAGTAAAAGTACAAAAGGATCGAATGTTGTTCTTTTTGAAACGCTCAGTGACAGTG
The DNA here is from genome assembly GCA_027063215.1 of Sulfurimonas sp. Classification (GTDB taxonomy): domain Bacteria; phylum Campylobacterota; class Campylobacteria; order Campylobacterales; family Sulfurimonadaceae; genus Sulfurimonas. The sequence continues at coordinate 5,211 of JAMOSE010000119.1, forward strand.
ATGCTGCAAAAGTAATAACACAACTTGATAAAGATGGTATTAAGTATGAGATTGGGGAGAATAATGTCATAAAAGTCCCTCGTGAAGTTGTCTATAAAGAGCGTATCGCTATTGCAGCACAGGGAATTCCAAAAAACAGTGGTGTTGGATTTGAACTTTTTGATAAACAGGAGTTCGGAGCTACGAGTTTTGATCAGCAGATTAAGCATCTTCGTGCACTTGAAGGTGAACTTGCCCGAACAATTACTGCACTCTCCCCTGTTGATCATGCAACTGTCTCTTTAGCCCTGCCAAAAGAGACACTTTTTGTCTCTAAACAGGCAGAACCAACAGCTTCTGTTATGGTCGAATTAGTAGAAGGCAGAACACTCTCTTCAAAGCAGATTCGAGGGATTAAAAATCTTGTAGCAGCGGCAGTTCCTCGTCTGAAGCCTTCAAATGTAATGCTTATAAGCAGCGATGGAGTGACACTTGGAGATGATGAAGAGGGTGCACAGATGAGTGAACTCTCCATAGTACAGCAGCGTTACAAACTAAAAGAGGAAAAAAAGCTTCAAAAGAAAATTGTTGATGTTATTGCTCCTTTTGTTGGTGGTGGCGATAAAGTTGTTGCACAGGTAAGTGTTGATTATGACTTTTCTCAAAAAAGTTCTACGAGTGAGACATATGATCCTGAAAATGTTGTTCGAAGTGAACAGGTTAGTGAAGAGAAACGGGAAGGTTCTAAACCGGCTGATGTCGGCGGTGTCCCTGGAACAGTTAGTAATATAGGTCCTGTAAAAGGACTTAAATCTCAAAATACTGTTGAAAAATATACAAAAAATACAGGGACAACCAACTACGAAGTTGGAAAAACAGTCAGTACAACAAAGAGTCAATTTGCTCGTATAAAAAGAGTAACTGCAGCTGTGGTTGTGGATGGTAAATATAAACATAAAGTAGATAAAGATGGTAAGGTAACAGATACGTTGGAATATATTCCTTTGGATGCAGCTGATTTGAATGCTTTAACATCTCTTGCAAGTCGTTCAATCGGGATTGATACCCAAAGAGGTGATCAGATAAGTGTACAAAATTTACAGTTTGAAAGAGCTGCAAACAGTGGACCTGACGGGGTAAGTAAAGCAATGCAATTTACGCAGACCTACATTACTCCTTTTGCAGATTTGATTAAGTATATTTTTGTACTTCTTTTACTGCTTATTCTCTATAAAAAGGTTATTGCACCATTTGCTGATAAAATGCTTGAAATTTCTCGTGAAGAGGAAGAACTTGAAGCTCCAAAACTTGAACTTGAAGAAGATGAAGATGATAATTTAGTGGAAAAAGTACAGCAGATGCGTAAAAAAGTTGAAGAGCAACTTGGAATGACAACAAACTTTAATGAAGATGAACTCAAGCATGAGGTTATTTTAGAAAAAGTTAAAAGTATGGCAGAAGATGCACCCGAAGAAGTTGCTTCACTTTTGCAGGCACTGCTTTCTGAGGAAGCTGAAATTCCTAAATCAGAGAAAGGCTAAATATGGCAACATTATCACAGCAACAACAGGCGGTTTTTGATGAGATGAGTATGGCAGAGAAGATTGCCATTTTACTTTTGCAACTTGGAGAAGATATAACTGCAGAGATATTTGCCAATATGAATGTAGAAGCAATTACTGAGATTTCAAAATATATTGCAACAAATACAACAATTGATAAAGCGATAGCTACAGCAGTTTTAGAGGAATTTCATGCTATCTTTCAATCAGGGCAGTATCTTACTTCTGGTGGTATGGAGTATGCACGAGAGTTACTTTATCGAACGCTTGGACCTGAAGAGGCTAAAAAAGTTCTTGATAAACTCTCTAAAAGTATGCAAAGTACACAAAATTTTGCTTATCTCTCTAAGATTAAACCACAACAGCTCTCAGACTTTATTATTAACGAACATCCTCAGACTATTGCATTGATTTTAGCACATATGGATGCAACAGAAGCGGCAGATACCTTGCAGTACTTCCCTGAGGATTTAAGAAGTGAAGTCGCAATGCGTATGGCAAAATTAGGAGATATTTCACCTTCTGTTATCAAACGTGTCTCTGCAGTGTTGGAATCTAAGCTTGAATCATTGGCTTCATATAAAGTTGAAGTTGGTGGAACACGGGCTGTTGCAGATATCTTTAATCGTCTGGGTTCAAAAAGTGCAAAATCAACACTCGCTACAATTGAACAGGTAGATGAAGAACTTGCAACAAAAATTAAAGAGATGATGTTTACATTTGAAGATATAAGTACCTTAGATAAAAATTCTATTACAGAAATTCTAAAAGCTGTAGATAAAGCAGATCTGATGTTAGCATTGAAATCTTCTCCAGAAGATCTCAAAGAAAAATTCTTCTCTGCAATGAGTGAAAGAGCTCGTGAAGCATTTGAAGAAGAGATGCAGTTCCTTGGTGCTGTTAAAATGAAAGATGTTGAAGGTGCACAGAGAAAAATTGTTGAAGTAGTAAATCAACTTGCAGAAGCAGGAACAATTCAGATGGGCTCATCTGAAGAGATGATTGAGTAGTATATGGCAACCGTAATCCCAAGCAGCAGAATTGAAAAACATAATGTAAATAAATATAATTTTAAAGTTATCGCTTTTGGAAGTTCAAAAGAGGAGTCTGATCAAAGAGACGATCAACAAGAGTTTACTTCCAAAAACAATCCTCAAAAACGAGCATCAGATGTTGATTCTAGTGCTTTAAATACCTCTTCAAAAGATTCTCTTATTGAATCATTGATGAAAAAAACAGATGAAATGTCTTCAAACTTTATAAAATTACAGATGAGGCTTGAACAAAAAGAAGAAGAGTTTAAAGAGGAGTTGAAAAAAGCGAAAGAAGAGGCATTTGCTGAGGGTATGAAAGCTGGACGAGCGCAGGCTTTAGATGAAATTGATAAAGAGTTAAATGCAAAACTGGAGCTCTTTAGCAGTTCAATCGAAAAACTGGAAAAAAGTGCATTGGGGTTTGAACATTCTCTTGAAGGCTTAAAAAATGAGTTACTCAATGCAGCTTTAGATATTGCCAAAGAAGTTATTAAGGTAGAACTCGATAAAAATTCTTCTGAAATAGCAAAAATTCTTTCAGATGAGCTAATAAATGATCTGCAAGGAGCCTCAAAAATAACATTGAAGGTCAATCCTAAAAACCATGCATATATTGCAGAGCATCTTGGACAACTTGATCATGTAACTGTTTTGGCTGACAGTGCAGTAAGCGAGGGTGGTGTAATTGTTATCAGTGATGTGGGTAATATTGATGCACAGATAGAAAAAAGATTCCAAAGAGTAAAGAAAGCGGCATTAAGTGAATAAAATAGATTTACAAAATAAAAGTATAGAAGAGTTAGAGACTCTTTGTTCTGATATACGAACAAGAATTTTAGAAGTTGTCAGTAAAAACGGTGGGCATTTAAGCTCAACACTCGGTGCAACAGAACTTATTGTTGCAATGCACAGAGTTTTTGATTCCAAAAAAGATCCCTTTATTTTTGATGTGAGTCATCAGGCGTATGCACACAAACTCTTAACCGGTCGTTGGGATAATTTTGATACCTTACGCCAGTTTAACGGGATATGCGGCTATACAAAACCAAGTGAGAGTGAAGATGACTATTTTGTAGCAGGGCACAGCTCAACTTCGATCTCTTTGGGTGTAGGTGCTGCAAAGGCAATAGCGCTCAAAGGTGAGCAGGATGAGCGAATACCGGTTGTTATGATTGGTGATGGTTCTATGACGGCGGGAATGGTCTATGAAGCGCTGAATGAGCTTGGGGACAGAAAGTATCCGATGATTATCATTTTAAATGATAATGAGATGAGTATTGCCAAGCCTATAGGCGCTATAAGTCGTATGCTCTCTTCTGCTATGGCTTCACCTTTTTATCAGCGTTTTAAAAAGACAACAGAGAGTTTTGTCGATAATTTTGGAGAGAGTGCACGCTATATTGCCAAGAGAATGGAAGAGTCACTCAAACTTGTAACTCCGGGTATTCTTTTTGAAGAGATGGGCATAGACTATATCGGACCGGTTGATGGACACAATATAGCACAGCTAATTGAGATCTTTGAAACGGCAAAAAAGCTTAAACGTCCGGTAATTATCCATGCACAGACGCTTAAGGGGAAAGGGTATGAGATAGCAGAGGGTAAAGAGGAGAAGTGGCATGGAGTTGGTCCTTTTGCTTTAGAAGATGGACATTCCCTGAAAAAGGCAAGTGCTAAGAGTGCAACACAGATCTACTCCGAAATCCTTTTAGAGCTTGCAAAAAAAGATGAAAAAATTGTTGGTGCAACAGCAGCAATGCCAAGTGGAACAGGACTCTCTCCTTTGCTTGAGAACTATCCTGATCGTTTTTGGGATGTAGCCATTGCCGAACAGCACGCTGTTACCTCTATGGCAGCACTTGCAAAGGAAGGTTTTAAACCATTTTGTACGATTTACTCTACTTTTTTACAGCGTGCTTATGATCAGGTGATTCACGATACTTGTTTGATGGATCTTCCTGTAGTTTTTGCACTCGATCGTGCCGGTATTGTCGGGGAAGATGGAGAGACACATCAGGGTGTTTTTGATATCAGTTTCTTGCGTGCTATACCAAATATGACACTTTTTGCTCCTCGTGATGAGAAGAGTTTTCATCAGGCGATGGTTTTTGCACACAAATATGAGCATCCATGTTCATTACGTTATCCTCGTGGTGCGTTTATAGATACAAGTGCTCTGCCAGAGTCTCAGCCTTTTGAGCTCGCAAAATCACAGCTTTTAGAGTCTCATGAGGGAGATGTTCTTTTTATAGGGTATGGTAATGGAGTAGGGCGTGCTTATGAGACTGCCAAATTACTTGATGATAAGCCATCACTTTTAGATCTGCGTTTTGTAAAACCTCTAGATAGTGAGATGTTGCGTGCAATGGCACAAAAACATAAAAAATGGTTTGTCTTTTCTGATTCTTCAAAAATGGGTGGCGTAGGATCAGCACTTCTTGAATTTTTGGCAGATGAAAAGATCACAGATGTATTGGTTGAGAGTTTTGAGTATGAAGATTGTTTTATCACCCATGGGAATACAAAACTTGTAGAGGAGTCTTTAGG
>JAMOSE010000120.1 GCA_027063215.1 Sulfurimonas sp.
TCTGGCACTTAAATGTGCACATATGTTCGAATTATAGCGAACATATGTTCAAGATGTCAAGTTTCTTTGAGCCGAAAAAATAACAAATTAAATTTTTCTAATATCAATTTGAGTAAAAAAGTAATACTTCTTACTGAAAAATTTCAAGAATGCAATAAAACTTATAATAAGTATAGAATAATACTATAATAATAAAATAGTTTAAATTTAAAGGTAAAACATGAATAAAATCGTACTCTTAACAACGTTAACAGTTGCAATGCTCTCCGCACAAACAGGAGAAAAACTTTTTAATACCTACTGTGCACATTGTCATACTACTGTATTGGGCGTCAATGAATCTGGTGGGGAGATTACAAAGATTTATGCAGCACCTTATGCCAAAGATGTTATTAAAAAATTAAAATCTGAAACGGCCAATGAAGCGGAGTTTACTGCTTTTATCAAAAATTATATTACAGATCCTGATAAAAGAAAATCTCTTTATGGTAAAAAAGCAATTAAAAATTTTGGATTAATGCCTTCGCTCAAAGGTACAATGAATGATGATGAGATAGCTAAATTATCACATTATTTATATACTACATATGCTTCAGAAAACACCAAACAAATCAAAACAAGCACAAAAGCACCGAAACATATAGATCCAAGAGAGAAGCTTTTTACAAAAAACTGTGCGAAATGTCATGCAACTGTAATAGGTATTGATGAATCAAATGGTGATACAAAAAATATATATGCAGCACCATATGCAAAAGATGTCATTAAAAAATTAAAATCAGAAACAGCAAATAAAGCAGAATTTGTCACTTTTATAAAAGATTATATCAATAATCCGGATAAAAGAAAATCACTTTATGGAAAAAGAGCGATTAAAGATTTTGGTTTGATGCCTTCACTCAAAGGTGCACTAACTGATGAAGAGACAATAGATTTAGCCAATTATCTTTATGAAAAATATAACTAAGCTTTACTATCTTATGCTTAAAATGGTATCTCTTTAGTAGATACCATTACTCAAAACAGCCTTTTGTGAAACAGTTTATATATTTTCTTTCTTTGTCCTTTTTACTATTAATAAGTGCCTGCAGCGATAACGCTACGGTTATTCAATATGACAAATCTCTTCAACAGCTTTCATGCTTACGTTTAGTAATTTTTCCACCAGATAAACTTATCTCTCATACACTCACAGATCTCTATGATTTTGATAACAACTGTTCTTATGAACTACAGGTCTCACGTAAAAGCGGCATCACTTGCAACTCAAACCAAAATGCCGATAAAAAAGCACTCTCAAACTTTCCGACAGGTTATATCAGAATGGATATCTACAAAAATCATAAACCGCTTTACAGTTATTATAAGGACGTAAATTGTAAAGTATCCAAAGAGATTATAAAAGATGCATTTCAACAACTCAAAAGGGATATGCTCAAGGAACAAAAATGAAATTTACATTTTTAGGCACAAGTGCCGGCAAACCGACAAAAGAGAGAAATGTCTCAGCCCTTGCTTTGGA
>JAMOSE010000121.1 GCA_027063215.1 Sulfurimonas sp.
CGGCTTTTACCTTTTTGTTTGCAGCCATAAGCATTACCGCATTGCCACCGAGTAATGGCTTTTTAAGTGAGTGGATGATCTTTCAGTCAATGCTCAGTTCAAGCAATATTACCAGTGATATGTCGCTGAAACTTGCCATACCATTTGCCATTTTTGCACTTGCTATGACAGGTGGTTTGGCGATTGCAACTTTCATAAAAGCCTATGGCATCAGCTTTTTGGGACTGCATAGAAGCACCAATGCCAAACATGCCAAAGAAGTAAATATTTTGATGCAGGCAGGTATGATTTTGATGGCACTTTATATTGCCTCACTGATGCTCTTTGCTCCTGAGTTTTTACACTATTTTGATGCTCTTTTTATCGCTATGGGTCTTCCCTCAATTTATGCGCAAATCTTTCCACAAGAGATACTCTCAATGCACTCTGTGGGTGTGCATGGCGGGGTTGTTTCACCGCTTATTTTATTTGCTGCGCTTGTCGGTGTGACAACACTGCTTATCATCGTCTATAAACTCTTGGGTGTAAAAGAACGAACGTATCATACTTGGGGGTGTGGTTATAAAACAGGAGCTGCAACGCAATACACCTCTACCGGTTTTTCTGGAGTAATGCGAAGATTTTTCAACTGGCTCTATCAGCCGGAGGAGCATTTTTGTAAACAAAATTTGGCAGGACATGCAACAAAATTTTCAGATGCAAGTTATGAAGTACGCATAAAGCCTCTTTTTGAGCGATCTATCTATGAAAATGCAAAAAAATTAACAAATGTTATAAGTTACTGGGTTTATAGATTGGCACATTTTGAGCAGACACGCTACCCTGCCATGATATTTAATCTTATGCTTTTTATCCTTTTTAGTTACAGGGTTTTTACTCATGAAGTGAGCTGGGAGAGTCTGATGATTGAGTCTGCAATGATGATTATATCTATTAAAATTTTAGTTATAGGAGATAAAAAATAATGTTTGTTTTTGATACGCTCTCTTTAGTTTTTGTTGCTCTTATTTTACTCGGTAGCGTACCAAATCTTTTTTACTCTTTTGGCTATCTACCACATATTGAGCGAAAAATGCACTATCAACTGCACTATTTTGCTTTTATCTTTTCAATGCTTGGTGTGGTTGTAAGTGCAAATGCGCTTGTTTTTCTTTTCTTTTGGGAGCTGATGAGTTTGACATCTTGGCAACTTATTTTGACAGAAGTCAAAGAGAAAAGCACAATCAGTGCAGCGAAATTTTACTTCATAATGACACATTTTGGGTTTTTATTTCTGTTGCTTTTCTTTTTAATTGTAACAAATGGTGATCTGGAGATGGGCTTTGTGCAGATGAAAACAGTTGCTTCTGTATTTGCTTATCCAACACTGCTTTTTTTCTTTTTATTGCTAGGTTTTTTAAGTAAAGCGGGTGCTGTGCCATTGCATGTTTGGCTTCCTTATGCACACCCTGCCGCACCAAGCCCTGTTTCAGCGCTTATGAGTGGAGTTATGCTTAAAGTGGCTATTTATGGACTTTTTCGTTTCTTGTTTGATGTACTTTATCCGTGGCCGCTTGAGTGGGGTATAGTCATTTTAAGTTTGGGTGCGCTCTCTTCTTTGGTTGGCGTTTTATATGCTTTGAGTGAGCATGATATCAAGGCACTTTTGGCAAACCACTCCATAGAAAATATTGGCATTATTCTTATTGGTTTTGGTATGGGGATGATTTTTGACACTTTACAACTCAAGACACTCAGCACTTTCTCTTTTATAGCAGCACTCTTTCATACTTTTAATCATATGAGTTTTAAATCTTTGCTTTTTATGAGTGCCGGATCTGTGCTTCATCAAACAGATACAAAAAATATGGAAAAATATGGAGGACTCATCAAGGCAATGCCTGTTACGGCACTTACTTTTTTAATAGCTGCCATTGCCATCTCCGCATTACCACCAAGTAACGGTTTTTTAAGTGAGTGGATGATTTTTCAGTCTATGCTTAGTTCAAGTCATATAGATAATGTTTCACTAAAACTTGCCATTCCATTTGCTATTTTTGCACTTGCAATGACCGGTGGTTTGGCAATTGCCTGTTTTGTTAAAGCATATGGTATTACCTTTTTGGGACTGCATAGAAGCAGTAATGCAAAACATGCGCATGAGGTTAACTTTTTGATGCGAACAGGTATGGTTTTTATGGCATTTGTTATCTTCTCACTGATGCTTTTTACACCATTTTATATTGGCTGGTTTGATAAAGTTTTTGTAGGTCTTGGACGCAGTTCTATATACGCAAAAATTTTCCCAGAGGGTATATGGCATATGCACTCTGTTGGTATTAACGGAGGTATTGTCTCTCCGCTTATCCTTCTTGTTGCTTTGGTGAGTGTAACGCTTCTGATGTTTTTTGCATACAAGCTTTTTGGCGTAAAAACCCGTATTCATCATACTTGGGCATGTGGCTATAAAACAGGAGCCAAAACCCAATACACAGCAACTGGATTTGCAGGACCGATTCGCCGTTTTTTCTCATGGCTCTACAAACCAAATGAGCATTTTCACAAACAAACAATTGCCGGACATGAAACAAAATTTTCAGATTCATCTTATGAAGTTCATGTTAAGCCACTTTTTGAAGCTGTTTTTTATGACAGTCTTGCAAAGAGTGTTAATTTTGTCAGTTACTGGGTCTATCGTCTTGCGCACTTTGAACAGACCCGTTATGCGGCAATGATCTTTAACATTATGCTTATGGTTCTTTTTTCATATCGTGTTTTTGCGCATGATTTTTCTTGGGCAACTTTTGTTTTGGAATTTTTGGTGATGATGATTTCTGTTAAAATTTTAATTATTGGAGATAAAAAATGATCTATTATTTTGGAACTATTTTTGTGCTTGTTCTGATCGCACCTATTTTACTCTCATATATTAAGGCAACAAAGATGCTTCTGCTTTTTAAGCGTCCTATCTCTTTGTTGCAGGGATATAGAAACTTTTCAAAGTTACTGCAAAAAGAGACGATTATTTCAGAGGAGAGTAGTGCTGTTACACGCTGGGCACCTTTTTTAGTGCTTTCTCCTTTGCTTGTCATTCTCTTTTTTCTACCACCCGTGACGCAGGGCGCTTACTATGTCAGTTTTGTAGATGCTTTTACTATTACGGGACTTATCTCTCTTTCAACATTCTTTTTGATGCTGCTTGGACTGGATAGTGCAAGTGCTTTTGGTGGTATGGGAAGCTCACGTGAGTCTTTTATTGCGGCTCTTGTAGAACCTGCAATGGTTCTTACCATCTTTTCGGTCTCTTTAATGGCTGGAAATCTGGGTATTGGTCAGGCTGGAGTCAATTTAGCTGAGCACTTTCCAAAAGAGCATATGGCAAGTTTTTTGTTTGCAGGTATCAGTTTTTTTATTTTGCTCATTGCTGAAAATGGGCGTATTCCTGTCGATAACCCTGAGACACACTTGGAACTTACAATGGTGCATGAGGCTATGATACTTGATCTGACCGGTGTCTATTTGGCTATCATTGAGAGTGCGGCTTCTATAAAATTTGTGATCTTTGCTTCGCTTTTTGCCTCACTTTTTATCCCTTTTGGTTATGGGCTCATCGCTCCTTTGGCTATCGGTGTTTTTATACTCAAACTTTTTTTGATTGCTACGCTTGTAGCCATTTTAGAGGTAAATACTGCAAAATTGCGTCTTTTTAAGATTCCAAATCTTTTAGGACTCTCTATTGTTTTTGCTTTTTTATCACTTATCACATTTTATGTATTAGGAGCGTAGATGATTGATTTTTTAATTGGACTTTTTTTGGCTTCATTGATTGTTGCGCTCTTTACGACACGACTTTACAGACTTCTTCTGTGGTACTCTTTGAACTCGTTTACACTTGGTCTTTTAGCACTTGGAATTGGACGGAGCATTGATGATAATGCAATGATTATTACAGGTATAATTACCATTGTTATAAAGGCAATAGCTATTCCCTATGTGTTGAAAAATCTCTCACAAAAGTTTCATTTTGTGCGCCAGATTACACCGGAGATAAAAGTACAGTATGCTATTATGCTCGTTCCTGCGATTTTGGTTTTTACTTTTTACCTCTCAGAGCCTATTGTGCATATGATTCATACTAACGCTAACTATGTAGCTGTCAGTATCTCCTCTTTATTTCTTTCACTGTTGTTGATGATGGAACATAAAAATGTTGCTCCTAAGATCATCGGTTTTTTAAGTATGGAAAATGCACTTTTCTTGCTTGGTATTACAGCGACAGATGGTATGCCAATGCTCGTAGAACTTGGGATCTTTTTTGATCTGTTGATGGCGATTGTTGTTATCAATCTACTTTTTCATAAAGAGGAGCTACGCGTATGATGTTAACTTTACTGCTTTTACCGGCTTTTATTATGTTTGGCGTGAGCTTTATTAAAAAACAAAAAGCAAAATATCTACTTGCTTTTACCTCTTTTGTAATTCTTTTGCCTATTGTAAAACTTTTTTTACTGCCAAAGCCTTACAATATTTTAGGCTCATATCTTGTTGCAGACAAATTGGACACTTATGTACTTTTAGTCTCTTCCATTGTAGGGATCGGCGTTACTTTGGCACTCTTGACACTGGACAAACATGTTAAGATTTCTCAAAAAGCCTATAGAAAATTTTATCGTTTTTTTGCCATTTTTTGGATCGGACTTATATTTTCTATTCTTTCAAATCATATGGGGATCTATTGGATAGGACTTGAACTCGCAACCCTCTCTACTGTCTATATGATTAAGACAAACTACACACCGGCAGCACACAAAGAAGCGTGGAATTATATGATAGTCGGTGCTATTGCCATCTCTTTAGTGCTTTTTGGTATTATCTTGATGTATGCAAGTGCCAAGCCTATTTTGGGTGAAGATGCGATGAACTTTGACCTGCTTTTAGCGCACGCAAAAGATATTCCCTCTCCCTTTTTATTTGAGATGGGTTTTGCTTTGACAACTATAGGTATGTTTGTAAAGATGGGTTTTTTTCCTATGAATCTGTGGCTTGCAAATATTGAGCGAGCCTCTTTTTATCCTGTGGCAGCTCTTTTTAGCGGTATATTGGAGTCTGCAGTATTAGTCGGTTTTTTTCGTTTTTCAAAAATAGCAATGGCAGTCAATTATGATCATCTTTTTATCTTTGTGTTTGTCTATACACTTTTAACTATTTTTATTGTCTCTTTTTTGATCTACCGTGCCAAAGATTTTATGCGTCTTTTTTCACTCTCAGGAGTGGAACATATGGCACTTATCGTTATGTTTTGGGTGAGTGGTGCACCTTTTGCGGCACTACTACACTTTGGAGCGCATGCTTTTTTAAAGCCGGCACTTTTTCTCTCAACAGGAGTTTTGGAGTCTAATGGAAAGTATAAAATTGCAGGGGCGCTTAGAGGTTATAAAGGGTTTAAAGGAGGAGTGTTTTGGTTTTTAGTTTCACTCTTCTTGCTTGCCATTATTTCACTACCGCCAAGCCCGATGTTTTTTAGTGAACTCTATGGTTTTGGGGCGATGATAGCAACAGCAAAAGAGAGTGATCATATGCTTGCGATGATAGCAGCAATACTTTTTTTACTCATTTTACTCTCTATCATCTTTTACCGTTTTGTGGCTATTTATCAGTCAATGAAGTATGAGGGTGAGATAAAAGAGAAAACTGTTTATGGTAGTGAGCTTTTTTCTCTGGTAATTTTTGCAATCTCTTTGATAAGTTTGTTATTGCCACAGACACTTGCTTATCTTCACGCAATTTCTTAAGGAGAAGACAATGAGATTTATAGCACGCTATGCAAAAGAGCTTGAGAGTCGTTTTGAAATTGTAACTGTTTATGAAGATGCGATTGACAAAGAATTAATAGCAAAAGACACTCCTGTAATTCAGACTCTGGCAAAAAAATATCCTGCTGCTATCTGGTTTGAGAGAAAAATGCAGGATGATTTTGGCATTATCATAGAAGATGCTTTTGACAAACGTCCTTTAGTGCATCAAGAGCGATTTCCAAAAGATACGCATCCCTTGAGAAAAGATTTTGTAAAGAAAAGTTTGCAAGAGGGTAATTATGTTCCTTATAAATATGAAGCTATTAAGGGGGATGGTATTTTTCAGGTGGCAGTTGGTCCTATTCACGCAGGTATCATTGAACCGGGGCATTTTCAGTTCTCTCAAGCCGGAGAAGATATGTTGCATCTTGAGGTGCGACACTTTTATAAAAACCGTGGTATTGAAAAGATGCTTGAAGGGAAAAAATTGCTTGAAGCAAAGCCAATTATCGAGCGAATAAGTGGGAATGAGAGTATAGCTTATCAGATATGTTGGCGTGATATTGTTCTACAGGCAACACAACAAAAACTTCCACTTGCTTTACAAAAACGCCATGCTTTTTTACTGGAGCTTGAGCGTATTATTCATCATTTAACTGATTTGGGATTTATTCCTAATGATGCAGGTTTTGGAGCTGCTTTGGCATATGCTTCAAAATTAAGCGAAGATGCACGCAGAAAGATGCAGGAGATTACAGGACATCGTTTTGGTTTTGGAGCGATTGGTTTTGCAAATGGTTTTATGGATATTGCATCTATTTCAGAGTGGCTTAAAGAGTTGCGTGAGAGTGTCGTGGCGTTTGAAGAGTGGATTATGGATATACCCTCTTTGTGGGATAGATTTGATACGACTGGAATTTTATCACTGAAAAAAGCACTAAAATACTCTAGTGTAGGTGTTGTTGCACGTGCTTCAGGTGTGACTATTGACAGAAGAATAAACCCTTTTTATCTTGAGCATGGTTTTGTTATGGCGAGTGAAGTAAGTGGTGATGCAAGTGCTCGTTTTAAAGTACGTTTGGAAGAAGTATATAATTCAATTCTTATGATGGAAAATTTTTTAGAAGAAGATGATACGCAACTGAGTTTGTCAAATCTGCAAGATGGTGAGTACAGTAGTTTTTGTGAGAGTTCAATAGGGGAGCTTTTTATGACTGTGGATATTAAAGATGGCATTATTGAGCGTTTTTTTGTACGAGATCCGAGTTTTGTCAATTGGCAGGCTGTGCATTTGATGATGCGAAAGGATATTATTGCGGATTTTCCACTTATTAACAAAAGTTGTGATTTAAGTTATGCGGGGAATGATTTATGATTAAATTTTGGAATAAACGGCTAGAACTTGGAGTCTTAACTGAAAATCTTGAACTCGACAATGAGCTTAAAGCGATACAAAAAGAGATCAAAGATCAGGTAAAGAAGAAGTTTGCCGGATCTTTGGCTATAAGAATGGTAGATAGTGGCAGTTGTAATGCCTGTGAAGCGGAGTGTAATGCCCTTGCAAATCCCTACTATGATCTGGAGCGATTAGGTATCTACTTTGTAGCAAGTCCTCGTCATGCTGATGTTATGTTGCTCAGTGGTATAATGACTTTTAATATGACACCGCATGTAAAAGAAGCGTATGCGCAGATACCTGCTCCAAAATGGGTTATAACAATGGGAGATTGTCCTGCAATGGAGGGTGTTTTTGAGAAAACCTATGCGATTAAAGCACCTGCAAAAGATCATCTGCCCGTAGCACATCATATCAAAGGCTGTCCACCATCTCCAAAGGAGATAATAGAGGGACTTTTGGAGTTTTTGCGAAAGATTTAAATTAGATAAAAAGTTTCAATTAGTGAAACTTTTTATCTGAAATCTCTTTATTGATTTGCTCTGTAACCTCTTCAACTTTTTGAGTAGTTTTAGATATATCTTGCGTTACAAGATCGTTCTCTTTAGCTATCTCTTGCATATCGACCATTATGTTATCTATATCATTAACTTCATTTGTTCTTGCATCTATGTTAGACACAACCTCATCGATAGACTGAGTTAATGTAGATATGCTTGTATCTACATCTACGAGAGATTTTTGGGTTCTTTCAGCTAACTTTCTTACTTCATCTGCAACAACAGCAAAACCTCGACCGTGTTCTCCTGCTCTTGCTGCTTCAATGGCTGCATTTAAAGCCAATAAATTTGTTTGTTCTGCTATCTCACCTATGACAGAAACTACAGATTTTATATCAGAAGCATCTTTTGACACTTGATGTGCATTTTCTACATTTTCATTTAATCCGACAGTTGTTCTATCTATGAGACTGCTTGCTTCTTTGATGGTTGCATCCTGTTTAGATATGCTTTCGTTTAGTCTTTGTATGTTTTGTATTAATTCACTTTTTATCTCTTCTAATTCAGTAGAATCTTCCTTATTTACTTTAAGCATTTTAACTATAGCTTCACCAAGTTTATTTAACATTATTTCAAATTCACCTGTTGCGTTTTGTATCTTTTCAGTAAAATCATAATCTGAATATTTGGACAAGACATGCGTAACTTTATTTAAATCACTACCAACTCTTTGCTCAAGAACATCAAGCATCTCATTAAATGTTGCTGCCAATTTATTTAATTCAGGATTGTCTGAGTGTACTTGAATCCTTTCATTTAATAATCCCTGTTTGACAATATTTACTATTCTTATATTTTCAGATACTAGGTTTTTTTCATTTTCAATATTTGCTTGAACATTTTTGACATTGGAATTTATTAACTGAGCCATATCACCTATCTCATCATGACTATCTATATCTACAAATTCAATTGTCTCTCTTTTTCTATTCAAATAATCAAAAAAAGACATTAAGCCGTGCTCTATTCTAGAAACAGGATTGGTAATGTATTTTTTAGTTACTATATAGCTCAACAATATAGCCAAGAAAATAACAATTACATCAACTATAGCAAGCGTTAAAAGGGCATTTTTAGTTTCTTCTTTTTGTACACTTTCCATCTGTTCTATAGTGTCTTCAACATCTTGCAGATATGTTCCCGTGCCTATAACCCAACCCCAAGGTTTAAAATAAGTGACAATAGATAATTTTTCTTCATATTGTTTTGTTTTAGGATTATAAAATTTGTATTTTATAAAAGCATAATTTTTATCAGATTTAGAGAGTGCTTCTACACCTAAGCTTACAAAAGGAACTTTAGGAGTATTTTTGAAAACTTTTCCATCAAAATTTGTTTTTATAGGGTGCATAATCATTCTATAATTCATATCATTTACCCAAAAGTATCCACTTTTACCAAATCTTGTTTTTTTAATAGCTTCCAAAGCATCTTTTTTAACTATAGGTGTAACATCACTTATATAAGAACCAGTACCAACAATCCAATTAAAAGGCTTAAAAACTCTCACTAAAGAGACTTTAAATTCATATTTTTTAGTAGCAGGATTATAAAATTTATATTTTATATATGTATGATCACAATTACATTTTTTTAATGCATCTGCTGCTAACTGAACAAAAGGGACTTTAGGGGTGTTTTTAAATACTTTTCCAGTTAAAGATTTTTTAATAGGATGCATAACCATTTTATAATTGAAATCATTTATCCAAAAATATCCACTTTTTCCATATCTAGCAGATTTTACAATGTTTTTTATAGTTTCTTTTAAGTTTTTATTCGTCGAAATGCCTTTTGTTTTATCATATGTTTGATTGAGTATATTGAAAAGTAAATCCATCCTTTGATCAAGAGAATGTTTAACACTCTTTTCCATCTCTTGGGGCAAAGTTTTTTCATAATATGAATTTACAAGATTAGTTATAATCTCACCTTTATCCATCAAATCTTGCTTCTTTTGAAGAATCATAGCTGATTTAAAATTTTCAACACTAGAATCAGTTAGTAAATACATTTTATTGACGGTGATAAATAATGAAACTGTTGCTACTGTAAGTATGATAATTATAAACAAAGACATAATCTTTTTATTGATGGATAAATTTTTATACATGAGTTAACCTTTTTTGAAAAGTTTATTAAAATTATTCTACTCTTAAAATATTAAAGTAATACTTAAATTATATTTTTATAAAAATTTCATTTCCAGATATTGAGAGTAGGGGGGGCCACCGCCATTAAGTTAAGCAATTGAGTAAAAGTAACATATTTCTAAAAAAGGATAAAAAACTTCAATAAATAACTTGAGAAAGATGAGTATTATTAAGTTGTATAAATGTTGATAAAACCCCTATATTTAGGGATTTTAAAGCAGTTTTGAAGTGGTATTTCACTATAATATATCTATTATATTAACAATACCTTAGCCAAAAAAATTAGCTAAAGCAAAGTTATAGTAATATTTTTCTAGCATGAAAAAAAATTACATAATCAAATAATAACCAAACTAAGTGAAATAATAGATAAAAGAACTCTTCAA
>JAMOSE010000122.1 GCA_027063215.1 Sulfurimonas sp.
AATTTGACAAAGAGTGACGCAAGGAGTATAATTTATGCTACTAAAGTTGCAAAGCTTTTGTGTAAAATGTTCTATACTACCGCTAGAAAAAAATAAAAGGATTTACAAATGAGCAATAATATTTTTGAAAAACTAACACATAATATGACAGAGGCGATAGAGAGTGCGGTCTCTTTGGCACTGCATAATAAAAATCAGGAAGTGACACCTATTCACTTTTTATGGGCACTGCTTACAAACAGTGACTCAGTTTTAAACCAAATGTTTAATAAAATGGGTGTAGATAAGGTTGCCATGGAGCTTGACATCAAGTCTATGGCTGAAAAACTGCCAAAATCTTCATCTGTGACAAAAGAGAGTATTAAACTCTCTCATGAATTTGTCCGAACACTGCAAAACGGTGAAGGGCTTATGGCTAAAAACGGGGATGCGTATTTAGCTGTTGATACCTATATATTAGCTAACTTACAAACACCGCCATTTTCGGAAATTTTACCGAAGTATGTTGATGTTATGGAGCTTAGCAAAGAGTTGGAAACGGCTCGTGGCGGAGCGAAGATCGATTCTCAGACTGCAGATGAGACGCTTGAAGCACTCTCTAAGTATGGAATTGACCTTACAAAAGAGGCAGCGGAAGGAAAACTTCCTCCTGTAATCGGACGTGATGAAGAGATTTCACGTACAATGCAGATCTTAATTCGTAAAACAAAAAACAACCCAATGCTTTTAGGTGAGCCTGGGGTTGGTAAGACTGCATTGGTTGAGGGTCTTGCACAGAGAATTCAAAGTGGAGATGTTCCAACATCACTGCAAAATAAACGCTTAATTGCGCTTGATATGTCTGCACTTATCGCGGGTGCAAAATATCGTGGTGAGTTTGAGGACAGACTCAAAGCAGTTATTGATGAGGTAAAAGAGAATGGAAATATCATCCTCTTTATTGATGAGATCCATACAATTGTCGGTGCGGGTGCATCGGAAGGTAGTATGGATGCGGCAAACATCCTAAAACCAGCCCTAGCTCGTGGAGAGCTGCATACTATTGGGGCAACAACACTCAAAGAGTATAGAAAATACTTTGAAAAAGATGCGGCATTGCAACGTCGTTTCTTACCTATTAGTGTAGATGAACCGAGTGTAAATCAGTCTCTACAAATTCTTCGTGGAATTAAAGAGAGACTAGAAGCACACCATAATGTAAATATTACAGACTCTGCACTTGTGGCGGCTGCGAAGTTGTCTGATAGATATATTGCAGACAGATTTTTACCGGATAAAGCGATTGACCTTATTGATGAGGCGGCAGCTGAACTGAAAATGCAGATAGAGTCTGAGCCAAATGAACTCAGTGCTGCAAAACGTAAGTTAAGTGAGCTTATGGTTGAAAAAGAGGCGCTTAAAATGGAGAAAACTCCATCAAATGAGAAACGCCTTGAAGAGATTGAAAAAGAGCTTGCTGACATTGAAGAAAAAGTAAGAACTTTAGAATCTCAGTTTCAAACTGAAAAAGAGGTTTTTGAGAAGATCTCTACCATTAAAGGTGAAGTTGAGGCAAAACGCCGTGAAGCAGAGCTTGCAAAAGCACAGTCTGACTTTAACCGTGCGGCTGAGATCGAGTATGGTGAGATTCCTAAACTGCTTGAAGAAGAAAAAGCACTTAATGAAAAATGGGCTCGTATGCAAGAGGCTGGAACACTCCTTAAAAACTCAGTTGATGAAGAGTCAATCGCATCTATTGTCAGTAGATGGACAGGTATTCCTGTAAATAAAATGCTTCAAAGTGAAAAAGATAAAATTCTTAACGTTGAAGATGAGTTAAACAAAACAGTTGTAGGACAAGGTAGAGCAACACATGCCGTAGCACGTGCTATTAAGCGTAACAAAGCTGGTCTTAGCGATAAAAACAGACCAATTGGTAGCTTCTTGTTCCTTGGACCAACTGGTGTTGGTAAAACACAAACTGCTAAAACATTAGCGAAGTTCTTGTTTGACTCTGAAGATGCGATGATTCGTATTGATATGAGTGAGTATATGGAGAAACATGCGGTATCTCGTTTAGTGGGTGCAGCTCCTGGATATGTAGGATATGAAGAGGGTGGACAGCTTACAGAAGCGGTACGTCGTAAACCATACTCTGTAATACTCTTTGATGAGGTAGAAAAAGCACATCCGGATGTATTTAATATCTTGTTGCAAGTGCTTGATGATGGACGCTTAACAGATAACAAAGGGGTAACGGTAGATTTTACAAATACTATTATCATCTTAACATCAAATATCGCAAGTGATAAAATTATGGCACATCCAGATGGTGGTGAAGAGCTGGAAAACTTGGTAATGGCTGAGTTAAAACAAGCTTTTAAACCAGAGTTCTTAAACAGATTGGATGATGTTGTTATCTTTAACGCGCTTGGTAAAGATGAGATTAAAGGTATTGTTGAGATCTTCTTTAACGATATCAAAGCAAAAGTCAAAGAGCGTGATATTGAGCTTTCTCTTTCTGATGAAGCAGTTGAGTATATCGCAGAGGCTGGATTTGATCCTGTATATGGTGCTCGTCCACTGAAACGTGCACTTTATGAGATCGTTGAGGACAGACTTGCTGACCTTATTTTAGAAGGTACGGTCAAAGAGGGTGCTCATGTTGAATTTACTGTTCAAAACGGTGAAGTCAAAGTCAATGTATCGTAAGTTTTTAGGAATTTAAAGAGTGGCTTATAGCCACTCTTTTTTTTACCCTAATTTTTTGGCTACAAGTTCATTGACTATTTTTGGATTTGCTTTGCCACCTGTCGCTTTTAACGCCTGACCTACAAAGAAACCTAAGAGTTTTTTATTTCCCGCTTTGAATTTTTCAACATTATCAGGATTTTTTGCAATCACTTCCTCAATTATTGGCTCAATAAGAGCTGGATCACTAATCTGTACAAGACCTTTTTCTTCTACTATTTTAGTAGGATTTTTGCCAGATTTTGCCATCTCTTCAAAAACCTGTTTTGCAATTTTATTGGAGATTTTTTCTTCATCAAGCATTGCTGTGAGTTGGGCAAGCTCTTTTGCAGCAAATTGAAGTGCTTCAAAACCTTTTTCCTTAATCTCTCTTGCTACTTCATTGACAATAAGATTTGCAAGATTTACAGGAGTGTTTAAGAGTGTAAGAGCCTCTTCATAGAGTGATGAAAGTATCTCATCACGTGCTAGAGTATTCGCTACTTCATTGTTGAGTTTAAGCTCTTGTGTATATCTTTGAAAAAATTTCTCCTGTTGCGGAGTCATTGGAGTTACTTCTCCATCTATCTGAATTTTTTTTTCTTGAGATTTTTTTGCTCTTGGCTGTTTCTCTGTTTTCTTTTTGCCCCAGGAGTCTTTTAATCCGACAATTTTGTTAAAGACTGGTTTTTCATCTGTATAATCCAGAGGATCGGCATAGAAGTAGCCTTCTCTTTCAAATTGAAAACGCTTGTCAGGTTTTTCTGTGACAACAGCAGGTTCAATCAGAGCATTTTTGATAATTTGAAGAGAGTTTGGATTTAAATCTTCAATACCCTCTGGAAATTCACTCTTATAGAGTCTTTCATAGAGACGTACTTCAACCTCTTTGGCACTATCGGCACTTACCCATTGAATGGCACTTTTTACTTTTATACCACTGGTATCATTTCCACTTTTAGAATCAGGATAATACGCAGCTTTAATCTCTATAATATTTCCTGCATCATCTTTTATAATTTCTTTACATGAGATGATATATCCGTGTCTTAAACGTACCGGTTGCTGTGGTGTAAGACGATAATAGCCTTTTGGAGGGTTCTCTTCAAAATCTTCACGGTTTATATATATCTCGCGTGAGAAAGGAAGTTTTCTGCTGCCTTCTTTTGGTACATCATGTGGATAGTATGGAGCATCAATCTCCTCACGACCTTCATAATTTTCAATAGTGACTTTGAGAGGATTGAGTACACATAAAACACGAGGAACTTTTTTGTTTAAATCATCTCTGATACAGAACTCAAGTTGAGAAACATCAACTATAGAGTTTGCTTTTGCAACACCTACCTGATCACAAAACGTTAAAATTGCTTCTGCTGTGTAGCCTTTGCGTCTGTATCCTGCAATAGTAGGCAGACGCGGATCATCCCAGCCATTTACATAGCCACCCTCTACAAGTTCGAGCAGTTTTCTTTTGCTCATGACCGTATAGTTGATATTTAATCGTGCAAACTCATGTTGGTAAGGACGGGGTGGTTCAAGTTCAAGTGTATCAAGTACCCAGTTATAAATATCACGGTTGTTTTCAAACTCCAAAGTACATATGGAGTGGGTAACACCTTCTATATAGTCAGAAAGACAGTGAGCAAAATCATACATAGGGTAGATCTTCCACTCATTGCCTGTGCGAAAATGGTGTGCATGACGTATACGATATAAAAGAGGATCTCTTAGCTTCATATTTGGAGCTGCCATATCGATCTTGGCTCGAAGGACATGTTCTCCTTCTGCAAATTCTCCATTTTTCATACGTTCTAGAAGGTCAAGATTCTCTGAAATACTGCGTTGTGCAAATTTACTGCGTTTTCCTGCCTCTGTAACAGTTCCTCGATATTCTCTAATCTCCTCTTCACTAAGCGAATCGACATAGGCTTTGCCCATTGTGATGAGTTTTTTTGCATATTCATAGAGTGCAGGAAAGTAGTCAGAGGTAAAGCGTACATTGCCATCCCATTTATATCCAAGCCATATTACGGCATCCTTAAGCGCTTCGACATATTTTGTATCTTCTGTAGTTGGATTTGTATCATCCATTCGCAAGTTACAGTGACCATTGTATTCACGTGCAATACCAAAATTGATAAAAATAGATTTTGCATGTCCAATATGAGGAAATCCATTTGGCTCAGGAGGAAATCTTGTAACGATCTCTTTATATTTTCCTGACTGCAAATCCTTCTCAACGATAGACTCTAAAAAATTTTTACTCTCATTCATTCTCTTTAAACCTTTAGTTTTTCTTTAGTTGTATTTTATCTAATTAGAACTTACAGAGAAGTTTTTCTAAACCTTAATCGCACTTTAAGTAAAAGTTAGATAAACTTCCGGACTTAAATCAGATAAGGATATGTCAAATGAAAAGAACATACCAACCACATAATACACCAAGAAAGCGTACGCACGGTTTTAGAGCTAGAATGGCTACTGCAAATGGTCGTAACGTACTTAACCGTCGTCGTGCTAAAGGTCGTAAAAAATTGTCAGTATAGGCGGGTTTGATATAGTAAAAACTCATAAAGAGTTTCGCTATATCTATAGCAAAGGAAAAAATCAGCACTCAAGCAGTGTTGTTCTTTTTTTTATTCCTCAGAATGGAATTCACAAAGTTGGTTTTACCGCTACTAAAAAAGTAGGTAATGCTGTTAAACGTAATCGTGCAAAACGTAGAATGCGTGCGATGTTTTGTGAATTTTCAGACTCTTTAAAAGATGGTACTTATGTATTTGTTGCAAAAGTAGGAATCTTTGAAACTTCACATGAAAAACTTCACAATGATTTTAAAAAAATTCTCTCTCGTGCTCAAGCAATTTCTTCTTAAACTTTTATGGTTATACCAGAAGTTTTTTACGCTAATTGGTTTTGGATCGTGTCGATATTACCCATCTTGCAGTGAGTATGCACGATTAAACTTTCAAAATAATTCACTTTCAAGTGCTTTTTACCACTCTTTTACTAGAATACTACGTTGCAATCAACTTTTTGAAGGCGGTATAGAGTACCCTGAGTTGGATAAACTCTGTCAAAAGCCTGCAAAACTCGAAGTTGATTCTATAAAATATTGGTTGGTTCCAAGTAAAAAAAACCGTTATTACATTATAAAAAATTTTTCATATAAAGGGTAGTTTGTGTTAGACAAAATGTCACCAAATCAAAGATTAATAGTCGCTGTACTGTTATCTGTAATTTTTTTCGTAGGTTATACTGCAATTTTTCCACCGGCTGAGCCAAATGTGCCAAACCAGAGTGCTACAACAAAATCTGTAGCAAAAAATGATACAACAAAAGATATCACGCAAAAAGTTCAAGAGGTTGCAGGGCATGCAATCGCAGATGAAGAGAGAGCTTCAAGTACACACTCTTCAAATATTTTAACTGTTAAGAATGATAAATTTATCTTAAAAATTGATACATTAGGCCGTATTGCTTCTAAAGAGCTTTTAGAAGAGAAGTTTAGAAATGATGAAGATCTGCATGCTCAGGTTATTCCTGAAAAAGGGACAAAACCACTCTATATTAGATTTGCAGATGATGTTATCAACAATGCAGCAATTACAACACCATACAGTGCAAGTGTGAGTGAAATTACTTTAGCGGATAAACCGGTAACAGTGACACTTACACAAAAATTACCGACACTTACTGTGACAAAAGTGTTGACTTTTTATGCAGATGGTCACTATGATGCGAAAATCTCTCTCTCAAAAGATGTTCGGCACTATGTATATCTAGGGGATCGCCCGCAGGTTTCTAAAAAGCTTATGGCGGTTGCTGGAGCACTTATCTATACAGGTGATGATGTAGCACATATCATTGAAGATGGTGATGCAGAGGGACGTCAGATCTTTTCAGATGTAAAACTCGCATCTTCATTTGATCAATATACGGCAATTATTCTCTATGGCTTTAAAAAAGATACAAATGTGATCGTAGAGCGTGGTCGTGATGACAACCCTATTGTCTATTTTGATGCTGCTCAAGAAGAGAGTCTTCATGGATATATCGGGCCAAAAGAGCATAAAGTATTAAAGGCGATTGATCCAGTACTTACAAATGCTATTGAGTATGGTTGGTTTACATTTGCTGCAAAACCGATCTTTGCACTGCTTTCATGGTTACACGGTATCTTTGGAAACTGGGGTTGGTCTATTATTGCTCTTACTGCAATTATTCGTGCAGTACTCTATCCTTTGACATACAAGGGTATGGTTTCTATGCAAAAAATGAAAATACTTGCTCCAAAACTCAAAGAGTTAAAAGAGAAGTATGGAAAAGATCCACAAAAACTCAATGCTATGACAATGGAAATGTACAAAAAACATGGTGCCAATCCACTGGGTGGTTGTCTGCCGATGTTACTGCAGATCCCTGTTTTCTTTGCGCTCTATCGTACGCTTTTAAATGCGGTTGAATTGCAAGGTGCACCATGGATTTTATGGATTAACGATCTTTCACGTATGGATCCGTACTATGTACTTCCAATCTTAATGGGTGCTTCAATGTTCTTACAACAACGTATGACACCAAACAACTTTACTGATCCTATGCAAGAGAAAGTATTTAAGTATCTGCCTATAGTGTTTACATTCTTCTTTGTAACATTTCCTTCAGGTTTAGTGCTTTACTGGTTTACAAACAACCTTTTCTCAATTGCACAACAGTATATAGTAAATCAGCAGTTTAAAAATGCAGAAGATGCACAAGCTGTTTTAGAGAAAAAAAGCGAGAAATAGCCATGATTAAGATAGAAGCTGTAACTCTTGAAGAAGCGTATAAAAATGCAGCAACTACTCTAAAGTGTTCTGTTACTGAAATGGCTGTTGAAGTTGTTCAAGCTCCTAGCGCTGGTTTTTTAGGAATGTTTAAAAAATCGGCTATTATTGTAGCAACAATTGATAAAACAAAAGTTTCTCCAAAGCGAGAGGCATTTTTAGAAAATTCTGCAATGATGCGTGAGCCTGAAGAAGAAGTTGTTCAGCAAACAAATATAGATGATGCACAAGAGAGTACACATACCTTTTTAAATGATACAATGATGCCGACATCATTTGTGAGTGATCAGGATGAAGATCTTGAAGAGGATCTTGGAAGTGGACTGGATTATACAGCTGATTATGATGATGTTTATGATGAAAATGAAGATACAAAAGAAGAAAAATTTTCTAACAGCGAAATAAATTCTATTGCCAAAGAAGTTGAAAAAGAGGTCAACAGACTCTTCTCTAATATCTGTTTTGATATTGACAAAATAGAGGTTTCTGCATATGATAAGCAAACACTTTTAATTGAGTTTAAAGGGGAAGATGCAGCACTTTTAATTGGTAAAGAAGGGTATAGATATAAAGCACTTTCCTATATGCTTTTTAACTGGATAAATGCAAAATATGATCTGCAGCTCCGTTTAGAAATAGCAGAATTTTTAAAAAATCAAGAAGAGTCCGTGGGACGTTATTTGGCAAGTGTTTATGAAAATATAGATCGTGACGGTCGTGCGCAAACTAAAATTCTTGATGGTGTTTTAGTGCAGATTGCACTGAAAGAACTCCGTAATCGTTACCCTGATAAGTATGTTGTTATCCGTTCAACTCGTGATGGACTCAAATATATTTTAATTAATGATTATCACGCACACTAATGATGGAAGATGATACAATAGTAGCCATTGCCACTGCAAACGGCATTGGCTCTATAGCAATAATTCGCCTCAGTGGCAAAGATGCACTTTTAATCGCAAAAAAACTCTCTCATAAAGAAAACTTTACAAACCGTTATGCAACGCTCTGTACTATCTATAACGCTCAAGATGAACTGATCGATGAATCGATTGTGATCTATTTTCAGGGACCACACTCTTTTACGGCTGAAGATGTTGTAGAGATTCAGTGTCATGGTGGCTACATTGTTGCACAGTCTATTTTAAAGGCGACGCTTGATGCCGGTGCCCGCCTTGCCAATGCAGGAGAGTTTTCCAAACGTGCTTTTTTTAATGGGCGTATAGATCTGAGTGAAGCAGAAGCGATAGCACAGCTTATTGAAGCAAAAAGTGAAGATGCTGCAAAAATTTTAGCTTCTCAAATGAAAGGTTCTCTTAAAGAATTTATAGAAGCGGTTCGAGATGAGATTATCCATATTTTGGCATACTCTGAGGTGACGATTGATTATGCCGAAGAGGATCTTCCTGAGGATTTGGTAGCGCAGATCAGAGCAAAACTTGACGGACTCTATAAACTTTTAGAAAAGACATTACGTGCTTCTGAATCCAGAGCAGGATTGATGCAGGGATTTCGAGTGGCAATTGTTGGTAAACCCAATGTCGGTAAAAGTTCACTTTTAAATGCTCTTTTAAATTATAATCGTGCGATTGTAAGTGATATAGCAGGAACAACGCGTGATACGATCGAAGAGCAGGTGAAAATCGGCAGCCATCTTATTCGTATAGTCGATACAGCGGGTATTCGTGAAGCTGAAGATGCCATTGAGAAGATCGGGATTGAGCGAAGTCTAGAGGCTATAAAGCAGAGTGATATTGTAATCGCTCTTTTTGACGGATCCCGTGCGGCAGATGAAGAAGATAAGCAGATCCTAGAGCTTTTAAAAATACATGCAAGTGATAAAGCAAAAATTATTATTAAAAACAAGGTGGACCTGCCGCAGAAGTTTGCAATGGATGCCGTAACATTTGATATGGAGTTAAACTCCAAAGATGATGTAACAGCCTTAATTGCAAAACTCCAAGAGATTATGGATGCCAATAATGTAAGTGATGAGATTATGCTTATTTCAGAGCGTCAAATTTCAGCGGTCAAAGAGACAATGCAAAATATACAAGAGGCTTATGATCCACTTGAAGATCAAGAACTTGAAATCTTCTCTTTTCATCTCAATGAAGCAGTAAAAGCAATGGCAAGTATTACACGGCCTTTTGAGAATGATGAGATGCTTGATAAGATGTTTGGCTCTTTTTGTCTGGGGAAATAGTATGAAGTATATTGCCATTGATCTGGGGCTTAAGCGTATCGGACTAGCCTACTCAGCACATAAAGATATTGTAACTCCGCTTCCTGCAGTCATTCGTAAAAATCGTAATCAGGCATCACGTGATGTGAAAAAGATTTTGGATGAGTGGGAGGTTGATACTGTTGTAGTCGGCATACCGCTTGGTGGAAGTTCTGAAGATGAGATGCGTCGTAGAATCACACATTTTATGAATCTTGTAGATTTTCAAGGTGAGGTAATTTTTCAGGATGAAGCAGGCAGTTCTAAAGAGGCTGAAGCTTTGATGAAAGGAGAGATGCGGCAGATTCGTGATGGCCGAGTGGACTCTTTGGCTGCAATGATTATTTTACAACGATATCTTTTTA
>JAMOSE010000123.1 GCA_027063215.1 Sulfurimonas sp.
CTGACAGCTTCAATCTCTTCAAAACCTTTAGCCAATGGTACTAATACTTTTTTTCTCATTCTCAACTCCTCATTTGTTTTAAGCTATTTTACCACTCTTTGACTAAAAATTTTATTTTTTATTTATTAGACTTCTTGCATAACCTCTTAAATCTAAAGATGTTGATTAGAGTGCATTAATTTTTTAAGATAAAAATTGAGTAATAGCCGTAGCTATTGGGATAGTTTTATCTTGAAAAAGTGATGTGCTATAAGCAATATATTTTTTGTAAGAGGTTATGCAAGAAGTCTATTCAATTTTACTTAAAGATATCTTAGTTATAATGGTCCAAATTATGGAGTGTTTATGCAATATTTTATAAGTTTGACAATTATATTTTTTTCATTATTATTGAGTTCATGTTCAAGTGAAACAAAGCACAATAACTCGCTAACAATATCTACAAATGCATGGATAGGTTATGCTCCACTCTTTTACGCCAAGGAAAAAGGCTATCTAAAAGAGAACAATATTCACCTTTTAATAAGTGTCTCTCTTGGGGAAGCTGCTGATCTTTACAGTGTTGGAAGAGCAGATATGCTGACAACAACACAGCATGAATATTATGCTCTAAAGGATGCGTTTCATCTTCTGCCTGTTATTTTACTTGACAGATCCAACGGTGGAGATATGATTCTTTCCAACAGAACAATTAACGAACTACAAAAAGCAAAAAAAATCACAGCGTATCTTGAGATAGATTCTGTCAATGCAGAGATGCTCAAAGAGTTTTTACAACACTACAACATTCCACTGAAAAAACTCCACCTTATCAACAAGGATCAGGCACAGATAGAAGATATTTCTGCTCATGACAATGAGGCAATACTCATTGTAACCTACACACCCTATGATATAAGCCTGAAAAAGAAAGGTTTTAAAGTCATTACCTCGACAAAAGATATAAACTCTATCATTGTAATAGATGCTCTTTGTAGCTCAAAATCCATCTATAATAAACGTCTTAAGCATCTTAAAATACTCAAAACAATTATAGATCGCTCAGTTGAAGAGCTGATGCAAGATAAAAAAACTTCCTATCAGCTTATCAAAAAGTACCTTAGAAATTTAAGTTACAAAGAGTACCTTGCATCACTCCAGAGCATCAAATGGATAAACAAACCTTCCAAAGAGTTGCTAGAGCATATCGAACCACTTGGGTATGACAGGAAGTATATTCTGCCATGAGAAATATATCTATAAAATTCTTTATTATTTTTATGCTTTTTGCTTTTATGGGTACATATGGGTTAATTTTTAACAGTTTTGTCAAAGAAGCGAAAAGCTCTACAGAACAGCTTTTAGAAGAGAGTATTCAGGCTACTGTTTTAAATCTTAAACACTTTTTAGATAAAAATCTCAAAAAAAACAATATCAATCAAATTACAGCCTCTTTGGACAATAGCATCAATGGAAATGCACTTATTCAAGATTTGCATATTGTAGATAAAAAAAATAAAAAAGTAATTTATGCAACAGACAGAGACACTGTTATGCAACATCCAAACACAAACTGTATTCCAATTGCTCAAATTATTGACGCTGATATATTTAATGAACAGTGCTACTCTTTTTCTCTCAAACTTTTTAAGCAGTTTGAACCTTACTATTACCAAAGCTATGTTTACCTGGACAAAAACTATCTCGATTCGCTTTTACAAAACCAGATAAATAAATACAATATTATATTTATAGGATATGGACTTTTTTTCCTTATTATTATCTGGTTACTTTTAAAAAAAGTTCTTGTCAATCCACTTGAAAAACTTCGTCAATTTGCCTACTATCAAAACAATATTCCTCATGAGTTTTTTATTCAAGAATTAGAGAGTATTCGCTACTCTTTAAGTCTTACATTTGCAAGATTAAAAAAAGAGCAAGAGGAACTCTTTAAACTCTCGACAAAAGACTCTTTAAGTGGTCTTTATAATCGTTTAAGCCTTATGGAAAAGATAGAGTGGCTCAGAGCAAAAGGAGAACGCAGTAATGAGTCGTTTGCTCTTCTCTTTCTTGATCTTGATAATTTTAAAAATATCAACGATACACAAGGACATGAATTTGGAGACAAAATATTACAGCATGTCTCCAAAGTACTACTTGAATCTGTAAGAGAGAATGATATTGTTTCACGCCTTGGAGGAGATGAATTTGTCATTATTCTCCCGGAACTGACAAATGATGAAACTGTTTTAGAAGTTGTCAAACGTATTCAAACACGCCTTTTAAAACCTGCTGTATTTAATTCTGTAAGCTACTCTGTTACTGTCAGTATCGGTATTGCAATGTATCCAAAAGATGGAAGAGATGCTGTAACGCTTCTAAAACATGCTGATATTGCAATGTACAGAGCAAAAGCACTTGGGAAAAATAATTTTCATTTCTTTACAGAAGATCTCGATGAAGAGATTCATAATAAACTCTATATTCAAAATCTTATCAAAAAAGGTATTGAAAAAAACTATTTTCAACTCTATTACCAACCAAAAGTCGATATAAAGAGCAATACGATCGTAGGATGTGAAGCACTCATTCGTCTTTTTGACCCACAAAAAGGGATGATACCACCAGATAAGTTTATCTCTATCGCTGAGGAGAGTAGACTGATTATTCCTCTTGGTGAATGGATTATAAATGAAGCTATCAAACAGATAAAAGCATGGAAAAACACTCCATTTGAAGCTATCAGGCTCTCTATTAATGTCTCTGGAATTCAATTTCAAAACCCTGATTTCATCACATCACTACACGATAATATCTCCAATATAGATACCAGTAAACTCGATATAGAACTGACAGAATCGGTACTGATGAATGATTTTGATGAACAATTTGAAAAGATAAATGCCATCAAAAAGTTAGGTATTACCCTCTCTTTAGATGATTTTGGTACAGGATACTCATCACTCTCATATCTCAAAACAATTCCATTTAATACAATCAAAATTGACAAAACATTTATTGATGATTTAGAAGAAGAGAGTGGTAAATCTTTTGTAAATATGATCGTAGGTATTGCAGATGATTTGGGGATGGAAGTTGTTGCAGAAGGAGTTGAGAACGAAACACAACTGCAATATCTTGCATCTATCGGATGTGAGCAATATCAAGGCTACTACTGTTCAAAACCACTTCCAATAGAAGATTTTGAAAAACTTTTTCTTGACAAAAAGTGTCCCTAATAAAACTATTACCAATTTTTGAGTATAATCACTTTAATTTTTTATAAGTGATGCAAATATGATACAATATGAATCTATCAAACCCTTTTTGTTTAAATTTCAACCAGAAACTGCACACCACATTGCTGAGACAGTACTGCGTATGCCAAATATCTGCCAAATTCCTTTTAACTCTTTTTTAGAATCTCACTTTATTGCTGATGCTATGCTCACGCAAGAGATTTTTGGCAAAAAGTTTTACAACCCGGTAGGTCTTGGTGCCGGATTTGACAAAAATGCAACGATGATTCGCGGTATACAAATACTTGGTTTTGGTTTTACAGAGATCGGAACAGTTACACCAAAACCACAACCCGGAAATCCAAAACCACGTATGTTTCGCCATATAGAGGAGGAGTCTATTCAAAATGCAATGGGCTTTAACAATGACGGTGCCTACAAAGTTGTCAAACGCCTCAAAGAGCGTTATCCTTTTACTACCCCTATTGGAATAAACATAGGCAAAAACAAAGTGACACCCGAGAGTGAAGCTATCAATGACTATACACACCTGATCAAAGCTTTTGACGGGCTTGGTGATTACTTTGTCATCAACATCTCTTCTCCAAATACTCCGGGCCTTCGGGATCTACAAAATGAAACGTTTATTACAGAACTTTTTACACAGGCAAAAGCATTAACTGATATGCCGATACTACTTAAAATAGCACCGGATATGACTCCTGAAGATGCTGTTGCATTGACAACTTTGGCAGTTGAAAAAGGAGCAGACGGTATCATTGCTACAAATACTACTATTGATTATTCTTTGGTAAAACATCCTAAAGATATCGGCGGTATCAGTGGTGCCGTTTTAAAAGAGAAAAGTTTTAAAATTTTTGAAGCTGTTGCAAAAGAGCTTTATGGAAAGACGACTCTTATCTCTGTTGGTGGTATCGACTCTGCACAAGAAGCATATAAACGTATAAAAGCGGGAGCTTCACTTGTTCAGATTCTCAGTGGTATAGTTTTTCATGGCCCTGATATGATTATGAATATAAACAAAGAGCTTATAGAACTCATCAAAGCGGATGGATATAAAAACATTACTGAAGCTATCGGAGCAGATAGAAAATAATGAAAATAATAAGCACCCTACTCCTTGGATACTCTTTGGTATCTGCCACCTCGTCATTTATAAATTATAAAGAACCATTAACAAATAAAACACAAAAGAGTGAGATAAAAACAATGCCTTCACCACTACCAACATATGAGACAAAAACACTAGAAAACGGACTGCAAATTGTTGTCATTCCCCTGCATAATGAAACAAATGTAGTGAGTACCGATATCTTCTACAAAGTCGGAAGCCGTAATGAAATTATGGGTAAAAGCGGAATAGCACATATGCTTGAGCATATGAACTTTAAAAGTACAAAAAATCTCAAAGCAGGTGAATTTGATAAAGAAGTAAAAAGTGTCGGTGGTGTAAACAATGCTTCAACAAGCTTCGACTACACACACTACTTCATCAAATCATCAACACAAAATGTTAAAAAGTCCATTGATCTTTTTGCGGAGTTGATGCAAAACTTAAACCTCAAAGATGAAGAGTTCCAACCTGAACGCAATGTTGTTATGGAAGAGCGTCGTTGGAGAACAGATAATAACCCATTAGGATATCTCTACTTCAGACTCTTTAACAATGCCTACCTTTATCACCCATATCACTGGACACCTATTGGTTTTATCAATGATATAAAAACATGGACAATTGATGACATTAGAAGCTTCCACAGTACCTATTATCAACCACAAAATGCCATTTTAATGGTTACTGGCGATATAGAAGCAAAAGAGGTCTTTAGCAAAGCAGAAGCAGCTTTTGCAGACATAAAAAACAGTGCAGAAATTCCTGAAGTAAAATTTATAGAACCAAAGCAGGATGGTGCAAAACGTGTTGTTATTCATAAAGAGAGTGAAGTAGAGATGATAGCCATCACTTTTCATATCCCTAATTTTCAAGATAAAGATCAGGTAACACTCAGTGTAATTTCAGAGATCCTCTACTCAGGTAAAAGCTCACGACTCTATAAAGTTCTTATCGATAAAAAACGTTTAGTCAATTCTGTTTATGCCTACAATATGGAAAATATTGATCCCGGACTCTTTATCTTTCTTGCAACCTGTAATCCTGGTGTAAAAGCCGAAGATGTAGAAAAAGAGCTTATCAAACAGATAGAGCTTATCAAGAGTGAACCTGTAACACAAGAAGAGTTACAAAAAGTAAAAATAAATACAAAATCTGACTTTATATATTCTCTGGAAAGTTCAACATCTGTAGCAAATCTTTATGGAAGTTATCTTATTCGTGGTGATATAAAACCACTACAAAAATATGAAGAGAGAGTAAATAAAATCACAGCAAAAAAAGTACAAAAAGTTGCAAAAAAATATTTTGATTTCAATGCATCAACAACAGTCATACTTAAAAAATAAAAGTTTTAAAACTTTTTAGCTATAATTTGACTATCAATTTAAAGGGTAATATTTTATGAATATAGTAACTGGTTCTTCAACCGCACTTATTACTCCGTTTAAAAACGGAAAACTTGATGAAGCAAAGTATGCAGAGCTTATCAAACGTCAGATCAACAACGGTATGGATGCAGTCTGTCCAGTTGGAACTACAGGTGAAAGTGCTACACTTACACATGATGAACATAAGCGTTGTATAGAGATCGCTGTAGAGGTTTGTAAAGGTACAGATACAAAAGTTCTTGCCGGTGCAGGAAGCAATGCTACACATGAAGCTATTGAGATCGCAAAGCATGCACAAAGCTGTGGTGTTGATGCTATCTTTTCTGTAAGTCCGTACTATAACAAGCCTTCGCAAGAAGGTCTTTATCAACACTATAAAGCGATTGCTGAAGCTGTAAATGAACTTCCTTTTATGCTTTATAATGTTCCAGGGCGTACCGGAGTTGATATCTCTGCAGATACTGCCATTCGTCTTTTTGATGATGTTAAAAATATCTATGGTATCAAAGAGGCAACAGGAAGCTTGGAACGCACAGTTGAGCTTCTTTCACGCAGACCTGATTTTAAAGTATTTTCCGGTGATGATGCTATTGATTATCCGATTTTGGCAAATGGCGGAGCCGGTGTTACTTCTGTAACTTCTAATCTTATGCCTGATCTAAAATCTGAACTTGTAAGCAAAGCACTCTCTGGAGACTTTATGGGAGCAAAAGCAATCAATAACAAACTCTACCCTTTAAACTCTGTTATGTTCTGTGAAGCAAACCCTATCCCTGTAAAAGCTGCAATGTACATTGCAGGTCTACTTGACACTTTAGAGTACAGACTTCCACTTGTACCGCCAAGCAGTGCAAATATGAAAAAAATCGAAGAAGTAATGAAAAATTACGATATAAAAGGATTATAAGATGGCAGATTTCAAAGGAAAAACACTTTTTATCAGTGGCGGTACACGCGGTATAGGGAAAGCCATCGTCTATGCTTTTGCCGAAGCTGGTGCTGATGTAGCATTTACATATGCTTCAAGTGTAGATACTGCAAATGAGATCATTGCAGATGTTGAAAAAAAGTATGGCATTAAAAGCCGTGCATACAAACTCAACATTTTAGAGCCAAATACATACAAAGATGTATTTAAAGAGTTTGATGAAGATTTCGATCAGCTTAACTTCTTTATCTCAAATGCTATCATTTCAGGCCGTGCTGTAGTTGGAGGATTTGGTCCTTTTATGCGTCTTAAACCTCGTGGACTTGATAATATCTGGACGGCAACGGTAGATGCTTTTGTTGTTGGTGCACAAGAAGCGACAAAACGTATTGAAAAAGTTGGTGGAGGAAGCATTATCTCTATGAGTTCAACTGGTAATCTTGTTTACACACCTAACTATGCAGGTCATGGAGCAAATAAAGCAGCGGTTGAAGCAATGGTAAAATATGCAGCAGCTGAACTTGGTGAAAAAGGCATTCGTGTCAATGCTGTAAGTGGTGGACCGATCGATACAGATGCACTCAAAGCTTTCCCTAACTATGAAGAGGTAAAAGCAGAAGTAGTTCGTCGCTCGCCTCTTAGCCGTATGGGTGTTGCTGAGGATCTCACAGGTGCTTGTAAGTTCTTATGTTCTAATGATTCTTCGTGGTTAACAGGTCAGACTATTGTAGTAGATGGTGGAACAACGTTCCAGTAGATAAAACGGGCACCCTGCCCGCTTTTTAATTATGTACCGCTTTTGCGATCTTCTCTTGACACTCAAGGCATTTTTCTAGTTTTTCAGCCTCTTTTTTTGTAATTGCATGATGCACTAAAGCATCACGAACAGACTCTTTTGTTAAGTAAACATGTTTCATAAGCTTCTCTCCTTATCTGTTAATTTCTAATAAAATTATCACACAGATAAGTTAATGTAAATTAAATGATAAGTTTTACTTAACTATATAGAGAGCGTAATCAAGCGTTTCTCGATTAAAACATCCTTAAATCCATACTTTTTGGCGATCCAAAAAAATGTCTCTTTTGTATATAAAAAGACATGTGTTGGATCATTTTTATAGTACCATGTGGCAAAATCTATACTTTCATCATAAATATCTGTCATTAAGTAGAGTTTTGAACTCTCTTTTAACATACTTCTCAAACGTGCGAACTCTTTGGCAGGATTGTAGAGATGCTCTATAACTTCACATGAAGTTATATAATCATACTTCTCTTGCAGATATTGAGGCAAGTTATGAAAATAGAGATCATAATTTTTAATTTCATATCCATTTTCAGCTAAAACAACTGAGATGATTGCACTTCTCCCTGCTCCAAAATCAAGACCTTTCTCTGTAGTACTAAAGTCTTTCATCACACTTTTTGTAATGGGTGAAACAAACTTTCTGTATCCTTTATCAGCAGTATCTACATCATGCATCTCATAGCGTTCTATCTCTTCATTTGCTTTTGGCAGATCCTCTTTTATAACAAAAATAGCTCTACATTCAGGGCATCTACAGTACTGCTGTCTGTCTTTATAAAAGTAGGAACTTGGTGTATTACATAATGGGCATCTTTCTTTCATGCCTAATTTTATCGTATCAACCATTGATAAGCAATAAAAAGATAAAATCTCATCACTAAAACAGAGGATATTATTTGTTAAATTTACCAAATTTTCTAGCATCACTGCGCATACTGCTTGCACCTTTGATGTTTTGGGTTATTTTAAACCCTGATTTTTTTACATCACGCGGTTTTGACATATCGTGGAACTACTACTTTGCCTCACTGCTTTTTGTCTTAGCAAGTGTAACAGACTTTTTTGACGGCTATATTGCAAGACAATGGAATCAAATGACACTCCTTGGTGCCATCTTGGATCCATTGGCTGACAAGATGCTCACTTTAGCTGCCTTTTTAGGTCTTATGATCGTAGGGGAAGCCTCTCCATGGGCTATCTACATCATCATTGTACGGGAACTTTTTATAACAGGCATACGTACAGTTGCAGTAAGTGAGGGAGTAAGTGTCAAAGCAAGCTGGGCAGGAAAAGTAAAAACGGTTGCACAGATGATAGCAATAGGCTTTTTGCTGATGCGCTGGCCTTATGGCGATGCACTGCTTTGGTTTGCAGTTTTCTTAACGGTTTATTCCGGACTTGAATATCTTTGGGGCTTTCGAAAAGCTCTACTAAAGGATGAGATCTAATGGGTTATTTAGTATCACTGATAGTCCTCTCGGGACTTATATTTTTTCATGAGTTAGGACACTACACGGCAGCACGTCTTATGGGTGTTTATGTAGAGGTTTTTAGTATAGGTTTTGGGAAACGTCTCTTTACATTTAGAGCTTTCTCTACAGAATGGAGTATTTCAGCTATTCCTCTTGGCGGCTATGTTCGTATGAAAGGTCAGGATGACTCCGATCCTACAAAAAAGAACTATGATGCAGACAGTTATAATTCAAAAACACCACTGCAACGTATCTTTATCCTTTTAGCCGGTCCACTTGCAAACTTTGTATTGGCATTTTTTCTCTACTTTGGTATTGCTATGGGCAACCCTTCTGTACTGGCACCGGTAGTTGGTGAAGTTGTCAAAGACTCACCTGCATTTGTTGCAGGACTCGAGTCAAATGATACTATTCTCTCAATCAATGGACATCAGATAGAGTCTTGGAAAGAGATGGCCCAACTCATTAAAGCTTCAGAAGGTGCTATCGCTTTAGAGGTTGATCGCAAAGGTTACCTCAAACTGCTGACACTTACACCAGAACTTAAAGATGCAAAAAATATGTATGGTGAAGATGTAAAACGCAAGATGATAGGTATCAGCGCAGCAGGTGTTATGAAAGAACATGAGATGGATCTTATTGAGAAGCTCAAATATGCAACAAATCAGACTATCTTTGCCTCCACAATGATCTTTACAGGTGTAAAAAAACTCATTGTAGGAGATGTTCCTGCAAGTGAAATGGGTGGAGTGATCTCTATAGTCAAACTCACATCTGATGCAAGTGATGCAGGATGGATGAGTGTCCTCTTCTTTGCAGCTCTTATCTCAGTAAATCTGGGCGTTTTAAATCTTCTGCCAATTCCTGCACTCGATGGCGGGCATATAATGTTTAACCTCTATGAATTGCTCTTTCGTAGAGAACCGAGTGAGAAGATACTTATGAAACTCACTGTTGCCGGTTGGGCAGTGCTCTTTGGCTTAATGGGCTTGGGACTTTTTAACGATATTAACAGATTAATAGGACAAGGATAAAAAATGAATGAAATAGAGTATAAATTATATATAGATGATGTAATCAGACGCGTTGAGAGTGCAAGACTGAGAGTAAGTGATCACCATATTGTAA
>JAMOSE010000124.1 GCA_027063215.1 Sulfurimonas sp.
ATCTCATAAGAAGAGGTATCATCCTGTGAAATGTGCTTCAGAACTGTTTTTCTATCTTCTTCATTTACAAAATCTAAAAAAGTGTGATTTTTTTCTTGCAACTCTTTTATATCCACTTGTAAAACTTCTAATAAAGAAGAAGAAATTTTCAAGATCTCTCCATGCATATTTGTCACTGAAAAATAGGCACCTTGCATATGTGAGATCAGATTAAGTACATCTAGATTTTCCTTATAGGGAGTTATATTATGCAAACTTACCATATAACCTTGCAAACTCTCATCAAAAGCT
This sequence comes from Sulfurimonas sp., assembly GCA_027063215.1. Taxonomy (GTDB): domain Bacteria; phylum Campylobacterota; class Campylobacteria; order Campylobacterales; family Sulfurimonadaceae; genus Sulfurimonas. The sequence continues at coordinate 292 of JAMOSE010000124.1, forward strand.
TGAAAATGTACCTTAAAAAAATTCTTTGCACCTTGTGAATTTCTCATGGCAACAAAGTACTCTTTTAGGGGATTTTTTTTAAGCTGTGTGATCCAATCTCCATCAGGGTAAGTGGGTTTTAAAAAGCTCTCATCTTGCATATCTATAAATATTTCACATATACAGTTATGCAACTTTTTGAACTCTTCAAAATCCTTAAATACGCTAAAATCAAAAAAAGCTTTATTGATATATTCAAGAACCTTACCGTCTGTAGTTAAGATAATATCTTTTTGCATATCCATAACTGTTTTTAATTTTTGTGTATTTTGATCCATCTAATAACTTTCTACCGTATGGTATTTATAATTTTCGCTAGAGCAGCAAGAGAGAGCGACTCTTTTACCGCACCCAGTTCTACCGCTTTTTTTGGCATACCATAGACTATACAGCTTTTTTCATCTTGCGCATAAGTAAGCGCACCTGCATTTTTCATCTCTAAAAGCCCTGTGGCTCCATCATCACCCATACCGGTTAAAATGATACCAACTCCAAATATGCCAACTTCTTTTGCCATGGACCGAAAGAGTACATTGACACTTGGTTTATGAGAATTTACTTTAGGATAATTTTTTAAAACGACTTTATACTGAAATCCATTCTTTGCAACTTCCATATGTAAATCTCCAGGAGCAATCAAGATACGCCCATGCATAAGAATATCGCCTTCTTGTGCTTCTTTTACATTTGAAGATGGAAGGATCTGGTTGAGTCTATCGGCAAAAGATTTGGTAAATCCTGCCGGCATATGCTGTGTTATAACAATAGGAGGATGATGGGGTTCAAGCTGAAAAAGCAACTCTTCTAGTATCTGCACCCCACCGGTTGATGCACCAATGGCTATGATTTTTTTAGAAGGAGGCAATGAGCTTGCAGCTTTTACACTGCTAGAGACCTGTTTATCACTTAAAACTTTACTTTCACTCGTTCTTTTTATATTTGCAATAAAAATAGCCTTTGATTTAGATGCAGCTCTTACTTTTGATACAAACTCTTCCCTTCTGTCGCCAAAAAATTTGTTTAAGTTTGTAGTTGGTTTTAAAACAATATCAACAGCACCCATTCGCATAGCATCTATGGCTTGTGAACTGCCTCTTGTCACAAGAGTAGAACAAATAATGGTAGGAATCGGTTTTTGTTTGCCTATCATCTCTAAAAATGTAAGCCCATCCATCTTTGGCATTTCAATATCAAGTATAAAAACATCAGGAAGTCCCGTTCTTTTAAAAACTTCAAAAGCATCCACCGGATTTGGCGCAGTACCAATTATCTTAATATCACTAACCGGCTCAAAAATCTTTTTAAGCTCATTTCTTACAAGTGCCGAATCATCTATTATAAACAATTTTATCATTAAAAAAACTCCAAATCATCATTTTCATATAAAACTACTCTATTTCTACCGGTTTTTTTAGCCTGATACAGCGCATCATCTGCCATGGTATAAAAGCCATCTTTATCTACATTCTCTTCTTGAAAATCCACAACAACCACTCCAGCTGAAATAGTAACATATTTATCTACTTTAGAATTAGAATGAGGGATATGTAAATTTTGTACATTTTGTACAATCTTTTGTATAAACTTTACAGAGTGTTCCTTATCACAGTCGCTAAATAGTATTGCAAACTCTTCACCTCCTATTCTAAAAGCAAAATCACCTCCCCTTTTTGCTGATTTTTTTATGGTGTTTGCGACACTTATAAGTGCTTTATCTCCGGCATCATGCCCATAACTGTCATTATATTGTTTAAAAAAATCTATATCAACAATGGATAAAGACAAAAATGATTTTGCACGAACAGCACGAGAAATCTCTCTACTTGAAATTTCATCAAAATACCTTCTGTTGTACAATCCCGTAAGTCCATCAGTTATCGCAAGTTTTTCTAGATCTTTTTTCTCAGTTACATCAAGATTCACTACAATTTTTTCTATATATTTATCTTCTTCATACAGAGGTACTATTTTTTTTTGTATCCAGCGAACTGCTCCGCTTTCATCTGTTATTTGATATTCTTGCTTTGCATCAAAATCTTTATCATCTTTAATCTTTTGCGCACATTCAAATAAAATTTCATCTCTGTTCATAGCGATTTCTCCTAAAAAAATTCCAAATCATCATCATCCCCTTCTTCCAGACTTGCATCTGTTGTATCAGACAATAAAAACTTTTCTATTGTTGCACAATTTTCAAGCAATGACGCATCCAAATAGTGAATATCAGGTGTATTTGGTTCTATGAATATATATCTTTTCCACGTGCTTAAATCATCAATTAGCCCTTGAATATAAAACCTTAAGGTACTTTGTTTTGTATCATCAAGTGTTTCTAGGGACAACTCGTTTAATACAAATGAAAGTGATTGAAGTGAGTAGGCTATATCTTTAAACTCTATGGTCTCATTTAAAACTCGTACATATCCGTCCAAGGCAGTCGATACAGCCGATAGAATCTCGTTGGAAAGCGTATCTTGTGTATAGAGTTTATCTCTGATTTCAGTTTCTAAATCATTCAAATCATCTAGCAGATATTGATCTATTTCAAACTCTTTTAAAAAATCTTCTGCACTTATCTTATGTTCATCTTTATAGTGCATCGTATCTATAATACTTTTATCTACGGTTGTTTCTTTTATAATTGTTTTTTCAACTTTTTTGAGTTCAGAATGAGGTGATTTTAAAGACAATATAATTTCATTATTTTCTTTCATCTCTACGACAAACTTGTCCGTTGATAAAAGATGAGACTCTATATACTCCTCAAATATATTATTTGTAGCTCCAAAGAGTTTTATATGCATCTCCATTTGTAGATCTGAAAAATTCATAACTGTATATATTTCCATATAGTCCACTTTAGAAAGAGCATATATGAAGAGTTTACAAATCAAAACAATAGCATTATCTAAAACATCTGCACACGCTTTGTTCTTACATTTTTCTACTATATCTATTTCAAATTGTTCCCAAAAGTAATTTACATCTTGATGAGACATAATAACGCTTGCTTTTGTATCATAAATATTTTGAATTTCATCAATAAGACTCTTTTGTATATCTTTCATATTGATCTGTTCTACATACCTTTGAGTATCTTTATCTTGAAACATCAGTAGCAAGATAGCTATAATATTTTGTTGAAAATTTTTTGGATGTGTATATGTTTTATAAAGAGTATCTATCTCTTTAGATTCTATCATTATATGGACTATTTTTGACATTTTTAAAATATTATTTTTCTTAAATGCTGTATAGAGGCTAAAAAACACCAAGTGGATATTTGAAATATCAAGTGCATTAATATTATATTTATAAGATAAAAAAGATAACAGATACTTTATTTGTTTGCCTATTTTTTCTAAATTATAATAATTTAAAAATGCTTTTATAAAACGATTGTCTAAGGTATGCATATGTAAATTTGCTTTGGTAATCAGATAATCAAGTATCTTTTTTTGATTTTCTGATTTGTCTTCAATAACCGCTCCAACCTCTAGTGCATGAAGCTTTGTTTTGAGCGTTTGGGAAATATTTTCCCCGTAGGCTGCAACTAAAAGATGTTTATGATCCAATAATTCTTTTTTAAAGTAACTAAATTTTTTACCTTTGAGTTTAGCAATATCAATGATGTAAAGAGACCTATTGTCATCTTTTGTATGAGAGAGTATCTCTAAAAACTCATCATGACTTTTTATCTTCGTATAGCTATACGAATCATCTAAGATCTTCCATAATTTGGCACTGTCTTGCAAATACATATAAATATTTATACTCTTTTTCAAAAGAAATCTATCTCCCCACTCTCTTCTTGAGTCCCTTGCAATTGGTTTTGCATAAACTCTATATTGTTTTTTAAAGAATACTCAAATACACGAACATCTTTAAAAATCCTATCTACAAACATATCCATCAGGTAAACACTTACATCACTCAGAATTTCAGAAAGGTATGTAAAACCTTTTAAATTCTGAGGTTCTATCGCTTCTAAATCCAAATCTCTCAGATACGATGCCAAATCTTCATAAATAGGTGTTACCGAGTTTGTTTGTTCGGCTTTTGAAAATATATCTGCAACTTTATCTAATTGTTCAGCAATATTTACCATAAATTGGTGTGATATATTTCCGGCTTTGAGTGCTTTTACCATTGTAATTAAATCATCAGCTATAAAAAGTGAACTTCCCTCATAGGTATCAAAAAATTTATCAATAGAATCCTCTTCTATAACATTGTCCTGTTTTAAAACTATCTCTCTTCTGCCAATTGAATTTATGGCATAGTAGCTGCTTAGTAAAGTAAATAATCTTTTGTGAAAAATCTCTCTGTCAATGGGATAGCTTACCGTTGCATCCACAAGGGGAACTATTGTAAAAAGCTTTTTGTATTCTTTTGGATTAAACATAAGTAAAACCAATATCTCATCATCAAAAGCTCTTATTCGCTTATAGAAATCAATTGCTAGTTCATTGTTATCTTTTACATCAATCACAACAACTTTTATATGTCGTTTTGTCAGTATAGCTTCTGTCTTTTGTAATATATTACTGTTAATATCTACTTTTGATGAAGACATAAAATAAGCAGCTGTTTCATTATATATATCCTCACTGCTTTTTCCAATATATAAAATATTGTATTCACTTGCTAAAAACTGTAAATATAAACTGTAGTCTCTATGCATGTTCTCCTCCTTCTAAGATAGCATCTATCTTGCTAAACGCTGTTTGTAAAATATCTTTTTCATATGCTTTTGCACTTTTTGAAACATAATTTTTAAAACTTAATAATTTCATCTCTTCTTCTTTGGAAATATCATTATAAGAGTTTTTTAACTCCTTAATAAAGTCCCTGTTTTGTTTTGCCATTTCATAAATAGTCAGACCAAATCTTCTACTGTATTTTATAATCTCTGCATCAGGCATAAGTACATATTTCTCTTTGTCTTCTGGAAATAAATTATCACTAACAGAATGAATACTTGTAAAGATCCCTCTTACATCACCAAAATAATTTTCAAATTGGTATTTCACATAATCAATATCTTTTACACGATTAAGCACAAATAAAAATTTCATATCTTTACGATAACCTTTTAAAACACTGTATATAAAACTTGCATTGATACCATCTTGTTCGCCATCCAAAATAGGAATAACAACCAAATCTAAAAAATTAATCATTCCACTCGAATAAAGTGCTTCAATAAGCGTCATAGTTGTTTTGTTCGCCCCAATATCCAAACAAATAGATTCATCTTTGGCAAAAATTTCAGGAAGCACCTCTCTGAGTAACGGTGATGCAACATTTACCTGATGCCTTTTGCTTAAATAACTTGCTCCAAAGCTGGAACTATCACTGTTTTCATCATCGAATTCATAATGGTGTACCACTTCTTTATTGTTTCTTTCAAAAAGATACGGTGTTATAAGTTGCATGGAAATAGTACTTTTTCCTACGCCGCCTTTACTCGAAATAATAGCAATTTTTAATTTTTTATTCATATTTTCACTTTATCTTTTGGTAAACAGATGTTGCCACACTTTTTAATGACGGTGTCTTTATCATATTTAAATTTTCTGTCAATGAAATAAAAAAATAACCGCCAACTTTTAAATTTTTAAGTACATTGTCAACAACCATCTGCTTTGTTTCATCATCAAAATATATTAAGACATTTCTTAAAAAGATAACATCAAACTCTCCGACTTCAGCATTGTATTTCATAAGATTTCCCACTCTAAAATCCATATTTTCAACCAATCCTCTATCTATAAGAAACTGCCCCTCATGTTTGCCCTTTCCTTTTAAACAATATGCTTTTTTCAACTCTATGGGTATCTTATCTGCCCATTTTTGAGGATATAAGCCAATTCGGGCTTTTTTAATGACTTCAGTATTAATATCTGTACCGACAATCTCCCAATCACTTCTTGCCATTGTTTTATCAAGAAGCATAGCTGTTGAATATGCCTCTGCACCAACACTCGCAGCTGCACTCCAAAAACGAAATTTCTTTTTAAAAGGATGGTTTGGAATTATTTTATTTTGTAAAAATTCAAAATGATCGATCTCTCTAAAAAAATATGTCTCATTGGTTGTGATAAGATTAATCATTTCAATCCGTTCAGCACTGTTTATCTGTACTAAACGAATATAGTCAATATAAGAATCAAATTTATAAAAAAGCAGTCTTTTTAGAAGACGACTCTGCACAAGAAGTTTTTTGGATGCCTGCAGATCAATACCGACCTCTCTAAAAATCAACTTTTGTATGGTAACAAATTCACTATCACTTAATAATATAGCCATTTTATACTATCAACTCTTTGATTGCTTCACCCAAAGCAAACATATTTACCTTCCCTATAATCTGCTGTGCTCCGGCACCTATAAGAGAATCGCCCATATTGTCATTGGACATATTTGTATGTACTATAATATTTATACCGTCATATTTTTTATCTGCACGAATGTTGTCTATAACATCTCTACCACCCATAACAGGCATCTCCAAGTCTGTTATAAAAAGTGCAATCTCTTCAGGTGCTATATTTTTCAAATCATCAATGAGAAGCTGACCATTTTCATACATTCTGTATTTCAGTCCCATTTTTGTAAAAAGGCTCTCTGCCATTTTTCTTATAAATTTGCTGTCATCAGCGAAGAGAACCATCTTGTCTGTATCTACTTTTTGTATGGTTTTTGTATCTTCCATCGCCTTAGTATCAATAGTATCAAAAATATCCAGAAGCATTTTATCACTATCAAAAATTATACACATTTTACTCTTTTGCCCAATGTTTACTTTTGTAATAAAAGATGTTTTTTCATCATTTTCAGAGTTATCTGTCATAGTGTTTGGTGGAATATTTACTATTAATTCTACCCTCTTTACCATGATTCCAAGTCTATGCCCTCCATAATGTGCCAAAACAATAAGCTCATACTCACTCTCATCTAAAACTTCATTGCCAAACCATTTATCAAAGTTAACGATTGTCGTCATATTGCCACGGATATCAGCAGTACCTACGATCAAATCATTGCCGTGTGTTCTTGCTATATCTATATCTTTATAAACTAACAGCTCCTCGATTTTAGAGACATTTTTAGCATACAGTTGCGTATCACTCCCCTCAAATATAAGGTATTGACTTGTATCATTTGCATTTGCAGTTACAAGAGCGACAAGATCTAACTCCTCATCATCCTCTTCATCTACGATATCTTCTATTTCGTTATTATATTCTTCCATTACTCCCTCTTTTAAACAAGTAGTTTTGACAATTCATCTACATCTAAAATGGTGTCAGTATTTAAAATGGGGATGTACTTTTTATCATATTTCCCCATATTAAGTATAAATTTTGCATGAATTTTTGAACCAAATTCAGGTGCTTTTTTAATATCTGAGGGATCTATATTATCTACCTCATACACTTCATCAATAATAATACCTATTTGCATAGGCATTTCACCTTTGTTATAGTTTACAACCACTATTGATGTTTTATCACTTTTTTGAGTATTGCCAAGTCCAAATCTATCTAAAAGGTCAATCACCGGTACGATATTTCCCCTTATGTTCGTAACACCTTTTACATAAGAGTTCATCATAGGAACCTTTGTTATACTGCTATATTCTACTATCTCACTTGCTTTTAAAGCTTCAATAGCATAAAGGACACCACCCACTAAAAAAAGCAGATACTTATTTTCTGCACTAGAATCCCCAAATTCTAATGCATCATCATGTGCATTTTTCATAGATATCTCTTTTAATATCTATCGAAATCACGCAAATCCAAACCAGCTGATGTGGTCGGTTTGTTTGAAGGGGTTTGTGCATGTTGTACCGGAGCTAATGTGTTGGCAGAGTCATTAAACGAATCTCCCTGATTTACCTTAAAAAAGCTCATCATTTGTGCTAAAGAATTTGCCTGTCCATTTAACTCTTCACTCGCACTTGCTACTTCCTGAGAAGATGCGGCATTGGTTTGCGTGACCTGATCAAGTTGTGTCATGGCAGTGTTAATTTGTCCAAGACCGATATCTTGCTCTTTTGCAGCATTAGCTATATCTTTTATTAACTCTGCTGTCTCTTGAATCTTAGGTACAACACCGCTGATGAGTTCCCCTGCTTGTTTACTTATGTTCACACTGTCACCTGTGATGGTACTAATCTCTTGTGCTGCTACTTGGCTTCTTTTTGCCAGTTTTCTTACTTCTGCGGCAACAACGGCAAATCCTTTTCCATGCTCACCGGCACGTGCTGCTTCAATGGCAGCATTGAGTGCAAGAAGGTTTGTCTGATAAACGATATCTTCAATAATAGAGATTTTTTCAGAAATAAGCACCATAGCATCTACTGTTTTGGTAACTGCTTCTCCTCCATCTATTGCCATAGTTGAAGCTTCTTCTGCGAGATCATTTGTTTTTTGTGCATTTTTAGCACTCTCTGCAATACTGCCACTCATCTCCTCAAGTGCCGCACTTGTCTCCTCAAGTGATGAAGCCTGCTCGGTTGCACCTTGAGAGAGAGATTGAGAAGTAGCACTCAGCTGTGTTGAAGCAGAACTAATCTCTGTTACTCCGCTGTTTATTTTTCCTACTAATGTTTGAAGCTTGTCTGCCATAGTGTTCAAAGAAGTTTTAATCAATTCCGTTTGACCGACAAAATCACCAGTAATCCTTGATGTCATATCACCATTTGCCATTTTAGATGCAACATCACTTATCCCTTTTATGATTTCTTGTAACTTTGAAGCTGTGTTATTTGCAGCCTGTTTTACGACATCAAAATCACCTTGATACTCTGTTGTAATTCTTTTATCAAATTCACCGTTTTGTAGAGCATTAAGACCAAAAATAGTATCAGCAAATACACCATCAACAACATTCAGCAAATCGTTTGTTGCTTTGGCTATAGTTTTAAATCCACCTTCCATTTCTTCTGCATTTAGTCTTGCTTTGATATCACCAGCTGAAATTGCACTCATCACCGTTTCAAAATTATTTGTAAAATTTTGGAAATCTAATTCCAATTTCTGAGCTGCTTTTTCAGCTTCTCTTGTCTTTTCTGCTACATCTGTTTGATCAAGTACATATTCAAAAGAACCAGTTATATTGCCATCTAAATCTTTTAAAGGTACGCCAAAGTATTTAATATCTAAAGTTTTGTTTAAACCATTTGGTTCAGCTTGACATGTGCTATCACATATCTTATCTGTTCTCATAGCCATATCACATGCACAACTGGATGTTTTACAATCTTTTGCATGGAATTGATCATAACATTTTGTTCCAACCATACCGTTTTTTCTATTATTGGTAATCTGTTCTGCTAAATCATTACCCCATTGTATTGTAAAGTTTTTATCAAAAGCTATTACAGGAATTGGTAATTTATCCATAAATCCACAATATGCATTATTCATAATATTTATATTTTCAACTATATTTTTAAATACTCCGTCATATTTCGTACTATCTAGCTTTGCATCTAATGCACCGCTTAATACACGATTTGTAGTATCTTTTATATCATTTTCCAGCTCTTTTAACTTCGCTTCACTCTCTAAGCCTAATTTTATATACGAAACAACTTCATCTTCTTTTATGCCCAGTTCTTTTAAATTTATTTTTACTTTTGCCATTTTTCATCCTTTTTTTTAGTTTATTTCTCTAATCT